>DATHCH010000184.1:0-6840 GCA_035319625.1 Thermodesulfobacteriota bacterium | reverse complement strand
AAAGACGGAATCAGAGCCATTCGTGAACTTTCGGCGACGATGATCAGGGATTCAGCAGGCAAACCAGTTGGATTCCGTGCAATTTCTCGGGATATCACCGAGCGCAAGAAAATCGTAGAGGCCCTCCGCGAATCCGAGAACAAGTTCAGAAATCTGGTGGAAAATTCAATCGTTGGTGTCTACTTAATACAGGACGGCTTATTCAAATATGCCAATCCACGGGGGGCGGAAATACACGGTTATAAGATTGAGGAAATGGTCGATAAGATGGGACCAAAGCAAATGACGTTGCCGGAAGATTGGCCAATTGTGGAGGAAAGCATTGGCAAAAAGATAAGAGGCGAAGAAGAATTCACCCATTATGAGTTTAGAATTGTTACGAAAAGTCAGGAAATAAGAAACGTTGAGATTTTTAGCTCCCAAACCATCTACCAGGGGAGGCCTGCGGCCCTGGGGACAATGTTGGACGTCACCGAGCGTAAGCAGGCGGAAGAGGCATTGCGGCGGAGCGAGGAGAGATATCGGAGCATTCTTGAGAGCATCCAGGACGGCTATTTTGAGAATGACCTTGCTGGTAATTACACCTTTGTTAATGATGTCACCTGCAACAGTCTCGGATATATCAAAGAGGAATTGATCGGGATGAACTACCGGCAGTGTACGGACGAGGAAAATGGTAGAAAGTTGTATGAATACTACAATGGGCTCTACAGAGCAGGGCAGCCCGTTAACCCATTCGAAGCAGAGTATATCAGAAAAGATGGGGACAAACTGATCGCCGAAATTTCAGTATCTCTTATAAGGGATCCTGGAGGGAAACCGATAGGATTCCGGGGTACGTCTCGGGACGTCACCGAACGCAGGCGGGTGGAAGAAGAGAGGTTATCTCTTCAGGAACAGCTTCGGCAGTCGCAGAAAATGGAGGCCATTGGCCAGTTGGCAGGGGGCGTTGCTCACGACTTCAATAACCTTCTGACCGTCATCAAGGGCTACAGTCAGCTTTCCCTTCTCGACGTTAAAGAGGACAACCCCCTCTGGGGAAACATCCAAGAGATTGACAAAGCTACCCAGCGGGCAACAGATCTGACCCGTCAACTTTTAGCCTTCAGCCGTCGTCAAATCTTAAACCCCAAAGTACTCGATCTCAATGCCCTTCTAAAAGATCTGGAAAAGATGCTACGCCGGCTCATCGGCGAGGACATCGAATTGGTCACCCTCTTAGCAGGGGATTTGGGAAAGGTGAAAGTAGATCCGAGTCAAATCGAGCAAGTGATCTTCAATTTAGCCGTAAACGCCAGAGATGCAATGCCATCCGGCGGGAAACTCGCTATCGCAACGGCGAATGTGGAGTTGGATGAAGAATATGCCCGTGCCCATGTCAGCGTGACCCCGGGTCGTTACGTGAATCTATCCGTCAGCGATACAGGGATTGGGATGACACAGGAGGTAAAGGAAAAAGTCTTTGACCCCTTCTTTACGACTAAAGAAAAAGGGAAGGGTACCGGATTGGGTCTCTCCATGGTTTATGGAATTGTGAAGCAGAGTGGCGGAAATATCTTGGTCTATAGTGAACCGGGGCGTGGGACGACCTTTAAGATCTATCTTCCAAGGACGGAGGAAGAGGCAGATACTCTTCAGGAGCGAGAAGAAACGGATTTCTATCCCAGAGGGAGCGAGACAGTCCTCCTGGTAGAGGACGACGTGTTGGTGCGAGACCTGGCAAACCGACTTTTAGAACAACAAGGCTACAGAGTTTTGAAGGCAGCCGATGGACAAGAGGCGCTGCGTGTCGCGAAGGAACATGTTGGAGAAACGATCCACCTCCTGCTGGCTGATATTGTGATGCCCCAGATGGGTGGAAAAGAGTTAGCCGATTGGCTTAAAATCTCTCGGCCCAACGTCAAGGTCCTCTATACTTCGGGTTATGCGGACAATGCGATTGTCCACCACGGTGTGCTGGACCCGGGGACCCACTTTCTGCAAAAACCTTTCTCACTCAAAACGCTATCGCACAAGGTACGCGAGATATTGGATGGATAAGCCGCGATGAGGAGAAAGGGAAACTTTGATTTGAAACGGATTGGAGCAACTCAATGAAAGAGATTATGACACCCCGCGAGGCAGCCGAATATCTGAGCGTTCATGTTCGAACCATCTACCGTCTGGCTAAGAATGGGGAAATCCCCGGTCGCAAGGTGGGTGGGAGTTGGAGGTTTAAAAAGGACGCCCTGGATGAATGGCTCTCATGGAGAGAAGACCCTTTTTCTGGCAACATAAAATATAAAGAGAGGATTCAAGGGAGCAAGTGAAGTGATTAAGGATGATAAGGAATCAAGAGCTTGGCAGAAAGTGTATCGACAAAAGACGTGTGACCCCGGAAGCCCTCGCCTGCTTGCAGGCGAGCCCGATACTTTTTGGGGAACTTCTTAGCAGAAGGGCTTAAGAGTGGAAAGTCGAATCTTAGTCGTGGATGATGAAAAAGAGATCAGGGGTTTTCTCAGCAAAGCCCTCACCCGTATCGGAGGGTTTCAGGTAGAACTTGCAGAGTCTGGAGAAGAAGCGCTTCAAAAAATGGAGAAAGACCCTTTTGACCTCGTTTTGACAGATCTGAAAATGCCAAAGATGGACGGACTCCAATTGATCTCAGAGATCGCCAAATCAAAACCGGAAACCCTCACGATGATGATGACGGGTCATGGAACCATTGACTCCGCATTGACGGCGATGAAACGGGGAGCGAGCGATTATCTCATGAAACCCCTCAACCTCGATGAGCTGATCGTTCGCATCCGAAAGGTCTTGGAAGAGAAACAACGCTTTGTCAGGCTGAGGGACTTCGCCGATCAATTGGAAAAAGCCAATCAGGAGTTGAGAAGGATTGACAGCATGAAGTCCGAGTTTGTCTCCATCGCTTCTCATGAGTTAAGGACCCCGCTCGCTGCCATTAAGAATGCGGTCCAATTGGTCCTGAAGGAGACGGCCGGGAAGATCAATGAAAATCAAGCGAAATTTCTTTCTATGGCAGAGAGAAATATCAATCGCCTGACCAATATCCTCAACGATCTTCTAAACCTCTCGAGGATTGAGTCTGGAAGGATTGAAATGAAGTTCGAGAATGTTTGTTTGAAGGGGATTATCGAACTGACAGCATCCTCCCTCAAGCCCCACGCGGACGGGAAATCCATAAAAATCGACGTGGAAATCAATCAACCACTCCCGGCGATCTACGCAGATCCTGAAAAAATGGAACAGATTCTCACCAATCTTATCGGCAATGCAATCAAATTCACGCCGGAGGGAGGAAGAATTCTCATTGCCGCCCAACCCCTCCCCCACGATAGAAAGGATGGCTATGGCGATAGGGTTGTTGTCTCTGTCAAGGACACAGGGATTGGGATTCCGTCCGAACATTTGGATGCCATCTTCGAAAAATTTCACCAGGTAGAAGGCTCGCTTCAGCGGTCGGTGAGCGGAACAGGATTGGGCCTGGCGATCACAAAAGGGTTGGTAGAAGCTCACCAAGGAAAAATCTGGGTGGAAAGCGAATTTGGGAAAGGAAGCACCTTCACATTCACCTTGCCCATCTCGCAAGGCGAGAGAAGGGACCCTTATTTTCGCCTCATCCTGGACAAGGAGTTTCAACGAGCCCAGGAGAATGATGCTCCCCTCACTCTCTTTCTGATCGAGGTCTTGGATGAAAGGGGAGAGGTCAGAGAGGCATTATCAAACCAGTTGGAAGAGAGGATTAAGCAGTGCCTTTGTCGAAAGGCAGATATTTTATTGAGACGGGAGAAAGAAAAGATATTGGCCGCTTTATGCGAGGCAGATCTCAAAGGAGCTCAGATCATCCGGCAGCGGATTGAGGAAGGAATTCAAAAGCTCCCTGTCGGAGGTCGGGAAGCAGCTGTCGTCATCAAAGTGGGGACGGCCACTTACCCTGAAGAGGCCCTTTCAAAGGCCGAACTTTTCAGGCTTGCAAAAGAAAGATTGGGAGGTTGAAAGATGAATCCAAAAAAGATTTTAATTGTCGATGACGAGGTCGACCTGGTGGAGACCGTCCGTTTCCCCTTGGAGATCGAAGGATATCATGTCCTGGTTGCTTACAACGGAGAGGATGCCTTGAATCAGGCTCGCAAAGAAAACCCGGACCTGATCCTCCTGGACCTAATGCTTCCAAAATTGGATGGGTATAAAGTATGTCGCCTATTGAAATTTGACGAAAGATATAAGCATATCCCCATCCTCATGTTGACCGCCAAGACCCAGGAAAAGGATAAAGTCATTGGAATGGAGACAGGGGCGAACGAGTATATCACCAAACCTTTTGATATGGATTATTTATTGAAGAAAGTGAAGGAGTACTTGGGTAAATAGATGAAAGGGGTCAAGTGGCCAAGGATTCACGGGTTCAAGTGAGGGCCTCATAGAAAAAACCCTCAAACCCATGAACCCTCGAATCCTCGAATCCTTTGGCGGATGAAACCATGCCGACTTTTAGATATCGTGTGAGGGACAGATTAGGCAAGGCCATGACCGGGACGATCGAGGCTCAGACCGTCGAGGTGGCAGGAAATCACCTTTACCAGAGCGGATACTTCCCCATTGCCATTGAGGAGGAGTCGGCTTCGGCCTCCCTCGATTTGTCGGACTTTTGGAAACGATTCAAAAAAGTGAAGCCGGAGGAAATAATCGTCTTCAGTCAGCAGCTCTCGACTTTATACAAAGCGGGGTTGCCATTGCTTTCAGGATTAAAGGGTTTGAGAGACCAGACATTGAATCAACGGTTTAAAAAAGTACTGGAAGAAATCGATCTCCAGGTGGAAGGAGGAAATACACTTTTTGGGGCTATGTCCAAGCACCCCGATGTCTTTACTGCGGTTTATCTCAACATGATCCGGGCTGGTGAAGCTTCAGGAAGGCTGGGGGAATCGCTCGATCGTTACGTTACCCTTGCCGATCGAGAATTGAGAAGTCGCCAAAAAGTGAACGAGGCAACCCGTTATCCTAAGATCGTCGTCTTTGCAGTGATCATCGCATTTGTCGTCTTGCTCTCCTTTGTCATTCCGAGGTTTGCCCAGGTTTTTTCCCAGTTTAACACACCCTTGCCCTTGCCCACCCGGATAATGATTGGGATTAATAACCTTTTTCATCATTATTGGTATCTTATTTTGTCGGTGCTCCTGTTCATCCCAATCCTGCTGAGACGCTATATTCAGACAGAAAAAGGAAGGACCATCTGGGATAGGCTCAAGACGAGGATTCCGGTACTCGGCCATCTCTTCGTCATCTCTGCACTCTCTCGATTTGCTCATACCTTTGTCATGCTAAACAAGAGTGGTATTCCCATCCTTCAGACTCTCGAAGTCGCTTCCACTACCATCAACAACGTTGTTATTTCTCAATCGATTCGAGAAATCAGTCAACGGGTAAGAGAAGGAAGAAGCCTGGCGGACTCGATGAAGGAGAGTGGAAGGTTTACCCCTCTCGTTATCCAGATGGTAGGGGTGGGGGAGACGACAGGAGCATTGGATGAGATGCTGGTGAGAGTAACGGAATACTATGATATCGAGCTGGAAAATGCGATTAAAAAGATGACTACTTACATTGAGCCTGCTTTGACGTTGTTTATGGGTGTTGTGGTTTTACTTCTGGCACTGGCCGTGTTTTTGCCATGGTGGAACATGGCCAAACTGTTTAAATAAGCTCCGGAGGGAAGATGTTTAAGAAAATGAAAATTGATTTGGTAGCAGTAAGCTTCGATTTGCACCGGTTATTGTCAGCTTTAACTATTTGGTCGTGCCATGCGTGGGTAGCCTCAACCTATAGGCTATGCCATGTTTTGGCAGCCGTAACCTTCGGGATGCGTAGTTTTCGTATTGACAGAACCGCGATTGCTGCAACGATGCTGCAGGTTGAGGCTACTGGCTACGATGCTGAGAGCGTTTTGATTCCTCCCATCGTTCGCAATAGTCCTATCAAGGCCAAGACACTCGAAGCTCGAATTCATTACTGCAAAGTTATTGAGCTGCGATCAGCAGTCACCCTCATCGAATCGATCCCAAGAATCTGGAGTCATAGAGCCAAGCAGTCGATGGGTCAAGGTGAAACTCCGAGCTCCCTGCCTGTCCGGCAGGCAGGCGAACTCTGCACTCCGAACTCTAAAGGGTTCACCTTAATCGAACTCATCGGGGTCATAATCATCATCGGAATCTTAGCTGCCACTGTGCTGCCCAATATCAATGTCGGCACCACGTCCAGCACGGTTTCGTCGTGGGGAGCGGCCTATATTATTGCTTCGGATATTCGATACACCCAGGAATGTGCCATGGCCAGCATGGTCCCTAAAGGCATCAGCTTCACAAACAACTCGTTCACAAGCGGTCAAATTGTTTATACATTTCCTGTAACTTCCCCTTCCACAAGCAGTCTTGATCCTACAGGTCAATTGCAATCGCCGCCGGGGGTGACGATAAATATTGGCACCCCGAATGGCACCCCGTTCACATTAACTTTTGATTCGCTTGGAGAACCGGAGGAGAGTACTAGCAATTCGATTACAGTCACCGTGGGAGGAATAACAAGAACGATCACAGTTACACAATATACAGGAATGGTGAGTATTTCATGATTAAAGGGTCCAAGGGGTCTGGGATTCAAGGGGCCAAGTGAAATGAGGAAATCCAATTCAAAGTTCAGGCTTCGGAGATTCAGAATTGGACACTCCGAGCTTTTGTTTCAAAGCAGAGGCTTCACACTCATGGAAATCATCGTCCTAATCGTCTTGGCGGGTATCATCATTCCTGCTATTGTCGTCCCTTTTACAACCGGCATCCGGCAGAG
>DATHCH010000183.1:0-2090 GCA_035319625.1 Thermodesulfobacteriota bacterium | reverse complement strand
TGGGAGATGTGATGAAGGAGTCCGCTCAGGCCGCATTGGCCTATGTCCGATCCAAATCGAAGGAACTCGGCATTGAAGAGGACTTTTTTGAAAAGAACGATATTCACATCCACGTGCCGGCGGGCGCCATTCCAAAGGACGGGCCTTCGGCCGGGATCACGATGTTCGTAGCCCTCACTTCCCTGTTGACCAACAAACCGGTTCGGAGCGATGTGGCCATGACGGGAGAGATCACCTTAAGGGGTTTGGTCCTTCCTGTGGGGGGGATCAAGGAGAAGGTCCTGGCAGGAATGCGGGCTGGGATTAAGACGATTATCCTTCCAAAGAAGAACGAAAAAGACTTGGAGGAGATTCCTGAGAATATTCGAAAGCAGATGAATTTCGAATATATTCAGAGGATGGATGAAGCCATCGAGCTGGCGCTGAAACATACAGAACCACGGAGCGCGGAAAGAGAAGCCTTCAGTCCTCCGGTTAGTTAAAACCTAAAATTTTTCATTCCCTTTCTTGAAGCATGCCTGCTATCGCGGTTTTAATCTGAGGCCTTTTCGTGGATTGCCCCAAACTCAGAGACATTGATATCTTTCCAGTCCAGAGTTCCGGGCAAACTCTCCTTTGCCTTCAGGATACACAGAACATCAGCGAAAAAGCCATTTTTCTGTCACCTCCTATGTATTTCATCGTCTCCCTTTTTGATGGCCGGCATTCGATCCTGGATATTCAGGCGGAGTATATGAGAAAGTTTGGAGAGTTTCTTTATACCGAAAAGCTACAGGAGATCATTGGTCAATTGGATGAAAATCTCTTTCTTGATGGGGAGCGGTTTCAAGAGGCTTTGAGACAGAAAGAAGAAGGGTTTAAGAAGGCTCTGCTTCGGGAAGCCGTCTTTGCCAGAAAGAGTTATGAAGGAGACCCCGATGGGTTGAGGACTCAGCTTAAAGGCTATTTTGAGGGGGCGAATGGTCCGGGGTCTCTCGGACAGAAAAAGAGTACGAAAGGTCTGAAAGGAGTGGTTGTGCCCCACATCGATTTTCAACGGGGAGGCTTCTGTTACGCCTTCGGTCACCGAGAGATATGGGAGGGGAATTCTTCCCCTTATTTTGTTATCTTCGGAACCGCCCACACTCCCATGAAAAATCCCTTCTGCGTCACCCGGAAAGATTTTATAACACCTCTTGGCACGTTGAATGTGGATAAGGAACTGGTAGATGCGATCCAATCCCGTTGCCCTGATAACCTCTTTGAGGATGAGGGAGTCCACCGAAGCGAGCATTCCATTGAGTTTCAGTGTGTCTTTCTCCGATACCTTTACCCAGAGCCCAATTCACTAAAAATCGTTCCCATCCTGAGCGGATCATTTCATGAGGTGATTGACAAGGGAATCTCACCGATGGAGCTCAAACCCATCCGGCAGTTCATCGATGCGTTGAAGGAAGCTGTTTCATCCCTTGGGAGAGAGGTTTGTTATATTGCCAGTGCAGATCTTGCCCATATGGGCGTCCAATTTGGGGATCGAGATGGAGTGAGTGAATACGGTCTCAGGATCATTGCCCAAGAAGATCAGGAGATGTTGGAATATGCGGAGAAGATGGATGGGGAAGGGTTCTACTCATCGATTTTGAGGGAGAGAGACCGGAGGAAGATCTGTGGTTTGCCTGCCATTTATTCAATGCTTAAGACCCTCGAAGCCAAGGAGGGCAAACTTCTCAAATATGGCCAGGCCTTTGCACCGGAGACCCAATCTGTGGTCACCTTCGCCAGCCTCGCCTTCTACTAAGCAACAACGAATTCGGAGTAAAAACCCGTTGTCGAACTCAGAAAAATATATTGTCGTAAACGATACTTAGTCTGACAGGCAGTATCAAATTGCCTCCTGGTTAACAAGTACACCTTGTCTCCCACTCACCCATTCCGCTCAAGGGGGGAGGGTTAGGGTAGGGGTGATGTGAGGAGGGCGTTAAATGGATCGTAATCATAGAAGACATCGAGAAGACCTCAAGGCCATTGCTCGCCGGGCAATGATCGAGCGAGGCCTGCTGCCAGATTTCTCGGATGCAGTGAAGGGAGAAGTTGGGAGAATCAAATCCCAT
>DATHCH010000182.1:0-50767 GCA_035319625.1 Thermodesulfobacteriota bacterium | reverse complement strand
GACCAAATTCCTGCTGGATTTCTTTGAGCAGCGGCATGACCGGATCGTCTGGGTCTTGGACTGAAAAAATGACCTGGTACTTGGGGTAATCCTGCAGGCAAGCACTTCGCAAGCTGATTCGCTGGTTTTTTTCAAGACCGCACAAGGGCTTCAGGATGGTCACAGGCGGCCACTCGGAAAAAGGGGAGGGAGGTTGTGTACGAAACCGAAGAAGAGCAAGCAGACATAGAATGGCGTATACGGAGCCACCGAGGATGGGAACCAAACAGATCCATTGGAAAGGAGAGCCGAAGAGTTGCACAAATAGCCCTTGTCCCTGCGTCCGTGGGAGCAGGAAATCCGCTTCCTAAGGCGAAGCGGCCGAACCAATCTTATTCTTTTTCTGTGCAATTTGCAATTACCTGCAACTTCGATTTGGGCGGAAAGCCATTCACGCTCAAGGAATCCTAATCCCTGAGGCTCGAATTTCTTCCCGCGGTTTTCACAAATTTCAGCAAGGCAGGGAGAAAGACGAGCGTGGTGATCATCAGGGAACCGATGCAGATGGTGAGGAGCTTTCCCATACTGGCCATGCCGCGGTGGGAGGAAAAAGAGAGTGCGCTGAAACTCAGGATGGTTGTCAGGGTGCTGAAAAAGAGAGCCCTCGCCGTGCTCGTTTCCAGCATGTTGCCCCTCGGGGGTGGGTCCGTCCGGAAACGGTGGATAAGATAGATTCCCTCCACACCGCTGCCCAGAAGAAGGGGGATCACGATGACGTTTGCAAAATTGAACGGGATATCCAGGATGACGGAGCTCGCCCCTGTCATCAGCAGCGAGAGTGTGAGAGGCAAAAGGACGAGGAGGGTGTCTGAGATGCTTCGAAGTTCGATCAACATGTAGAGAGTGATCGCCAGAAGGGCATATAGGGTCGCCAGGAGAAAGGAACGGACAACCGCATTTCCTGCCTCCTGTATCGTGACAGGCGTATCCGTTGCATTGGGTGCCAGGACGCTCACCGCTTTAACGAACCTTTTCAAAGAGGCGGTCTCCAAGATGTTCTCTTTGGGAAAGGCCTCCACACGATAACGTCCATCCGGTGCGACATACCGGGAACGTAATTCCCGGGGCAAATCCGATTCTTTCACACCAGATGCCTGAAGAGAAGTCTCGAGATCATGAAAGAGGGCAGGCAAATTGGAAAGAACCATCTGCTCAAGCTTATCAAATGCGTCCTTGCATTTTTTCGGATGCTGAAGCGTTCTCTTAAACCCTTCCAGGGAACGATGGAGGCGGGTGAGAGAGGTGGCGTAGTCGCCGTTCTCTTTCGGAGCTGTGGAGAGGACCTTCTTTAGGGAGGCTTCCAAGCTTTCCAAAGACGCAAGGTTCTTTTCGTAACTCAACTTTTGGGGTTTCATCGTTTCCTGTCCCGGCGGCATGAAAAGGGCAATGTCGGAGAGGATCGCCAGCTTGCTGGACTGATCTTCAGGAACGAAGCTGGCAATGGTGATTGCCTCCTTGACTTCTTTAAGACCTTTCAGCCTCGCAGCCATCTCCTCTGCTTCTTTGGCATTTTTTGCGAGGATGGAGATGGTCCACGGGCAGGTCATTTCATTCTTGAAAAGCTCCTTAATCGTCAAGACTGCCTCGCTATGCGGGTCATAGAGACTGAGGGGATTGTAGTCAAAATAGAGTTTCGGTACGAGGAAGACAGCTCCTATCCCAATCACAATCCCGCAGAGAACGATTGCTTTCGCATATTTGTAAGGCGCCCGGTAAAGGGGCCTGTTGGCAGTGCGCCCTTTTATGCCTACCTTCTTAAGCGGCCGCAGGGTGAGGAGTGCAGGGAGTACGGTCAAGGTGGTAAAGAGGTTGATGAACATTCCTGTACCGGCGATCAGCCCCAGCTCTGAAACACCGGTATAAGGGGTCGGCAGAAAGGAATAAAAGCCGATGGCTGCAGCTACGGTACAGAGCCGCAGGCTAATGCCCAACCCCTTTGCCGTTCCGACAATCGCCTCGTGGTGTCCGAGACCCGATGCGATGAGTTCCCGGTACCGGAGACAGTATTGGATGCCGTAATCAATGCCAAGGCCTATGAAAAGCACTCCGAAGGCCACGGAAATGATGTTAAGACGGCCCACAAAGGCAATGGCAAACCCCAGGGTCCAAATGAAACCCATGAGAAGGGTGACCAGGCTGGCGAAGACAAGCCTGCCAGAGCCCAGGCCGATCACCAGGGCGATGGCCACGAGGAGGAAGGATATCAGAGTCGTCAACCCCATTCCCCTGCTCACCACGGCCAGGTTTTCATAATTGAGGACAACGTCCCCGGTCATCCGGACCGTCACCCCGTTGGTTTTACGAAGACCGAGTTCGTCCCGCATACGATAAATGGCTTCGATGGCAGACTCGCCTGCGGAAAGCGTCGCGTAATCGAGAACAGGATCAAGGATAATAAACTGACGGCTTGCCTCTTCCGCCGCCTCTTTCCCCAGAATGAGTTCCTGCCAGGAAAGTGGTCTCGGCCGGTTTGAAGTTGAACTTTCAACGGTTTGAGCCAGGCGGTCAAAGAAGGGGACGAGCTTTGTCCTCTGCCCCATATCTCCTTCTTGGCTCACAATCCTTTCGAGAACCGAGAAGAGACCGCGGAGGGTTAGGTCCTTTGAAATCAGTCCGAGCAGAGGCTGTGCCGTTGCGAGGTTTTCAGAAAGCGCTTCAAGGTCCTTGACGCTCAGATAGAGGAGACCATTTCTCTCAAAGAATTCTCCACTTCCTGGGGCATAAACCCCCTTGAATAAGCCTGTCTGCTTCTTTAAGCGTTCGGTCAATTTTTCTCTCTGAAGGCGGGCGGTCTCAGGGGTATCGGCGTCGATGACGATCACGATGGTGTCATTGAATTGCGGAAAGGCGTTTTGAAACTCCTTCTCCAGCCTGCGATAGGGAAGCTTGTCGGAAATCATATCCGTCAGCTCCGTATCAATCCGAAAATGGTTCACCGTATAGATCACCACACCGGCGGTCACGAGGAGGGAGACAAAGAGGATAATGGAAGGGTGATGTCCGACGAAATCCGCCCACTTTTCAAAGAGATGTGTTGAATAAGTTCGCGCCCGTTTGATCATCGAAAGGGGTTCAAAGAAATCAATTTGATCTAAGAGTTTTTATCATAAGAAAATACGCCATAAAAAACAAGAGAAGCCCTGACCGGGCCGGTTTCTGAAAGGGTGTCCGGTGCAAAAAAACGATCAGAGGATTAGAATTCTATCGTGCTGTTGGTCGGAAGGGTCGTTCAGATATTACCCAAGGTTTCGCCTTCATCATTTTTGAGTTGCATTGTGGCTGGTGGCATGCTAATTTATCTTAAGGTCAATTCCGAGACGTCGAGCTTATAACCCCCCAAATGAATTATAAGAAAAAAGAAGAAGCGACCTATTTGGCAGAATCTTTTTTTAGGGAGAAGCTTGAGCAGGCCATTTTACACGCCCGCGAAGCCCTGCTCGCTTTTCAGCATCCGGATGGCTATTGGTGCTTTGAGCTGGAGGCGGACTGCACGATTCCCGCTGAATACATCTTGATGATGCATTATATGGATGAGATCGAAGAGGATCTTCAGGCCAAAATAGCCGTCTACCTCCGTAGACACCAGGGTGATCACGGGGGCTGGCCGCTATTTTATGGCGGTCAGTTTGACATGAGCTGTTCTGTAAAAACTTACTACGCTTTAAAATTGGCCGGGGATAGTCCTGATGCGCCCCACATGGTGAAGGCGCGCGAGGCCATCTTGGCCCATGGTGGTGCAGCCCGATCAAACGTGTTTACTCGTATCACCCTTGTACTTTTTGGCCAAATTCCCTGGCGAGGTGTCCCTTTCGTACCTGTTGAAATCATGCTGTTGCCTCGATGGTTTCCTTTTCACATCAGCAAGGTCTCTTACTGGTCGCGAACCGTAGCTATTCCATTGTCTATTTTGTGCAGCTTAAAGGGGAAGGCTAAAAATCCGAAGGGGATCAACATTCGAGAGTTGTTTACTGTCCCTCCCGAGAGAGAGAAGCACTATTTTCCCGTCCGCTCCCGTCTTAACCGTGTCTTCCTGCTCCTCGACAAGATAGGACATTTCTTTGAACCTTTTATCCCGACGAAAATTCGGCGGATAGCAGTGAAGAAAGCGGAAGAGTGGTTCATCGAACGACTGAACGGGATGGATGGTCTTGGGGGGATCTTTCCGGCTATGGTCAATGCCCATGAGGCCCTGGCTTGCCTGGGATATCCATCTAATCACCCATACCGAGCGACTACCAAGGGGGCGTTAAAGAACCTCGTTGTCGTCGGTGGCGAGGCAGCCTATTGTCAACCCTGCGTATCCCCTGTGTGGGATACTGCCCTTTCTTGTCTGGCCCTACAGGAAGAAGCCAGTAGTATTTCCGCAGAAAATATCCTGCTTGGTTTGGACTGGCTCAAAGACCGACAATTGCTTGATGGGCCGGGGGATTGGCGCGAGAACCATCCCGGTCTTAAGGGCGGTGGGTGGGCTTTCCAGTTTAATAATTCCTACTATCCGGATCTCGACGATACCTCCGTGGTCGCCTGGGCAATGGCTCTGACTGACCCGAAACGCTACCGCGAATCGATCCAGCGTGCCATCGATTGGATATGCGGCATGCAGTCAAGAAACGGAGGGTTTGCTGCGTATGATGCCGATAATACCTATTACTATCTCAATGAAATCCCGTTTGCGGACCACCAAGCTCTCCTCGATCCTCCGACCAGCGATGTCAGCGCTCGGTGTGCAACCGCGCTGGCCGAAGTCGGCCATTGTGACCATGAGCTAATGGCATGCCTTGATTATCTGCGGAAGGAACAGGAGCAAAACGGTTCCTGGTTTGGCCGCTGGGGATCCAATTATATCTACGGGACATGGTCCGTGCTCGTCGCTCTTGAAAAGGCAGGCCATCGACCAGATCAGGCACACATTCGTCATGCTGTCACTTGGATGAAAAGTGCGCAGCGGCGTGATGGCGGCTGGGGTGAGGACTGTAACACCTATTTTCACCCAGAGCGGGCGGGACAGGGTTACGCCAGCACGCCCTTCCACACGGCGTGGGCGATGCTCGGTCTCATGGCTGCTGGCGAAGTGAATTCACCCGAGGTGCGCAGAGGAGCTGAGTATTTGATACGTACACAACAGGCGGATGGCTTGTGGAAGGATCAGTGGTTCAACGCGCCTGGTTTTCCGCGGGTCTTCTATCTGAGGTACCACGGGTACGCGAAACACTTCCCTCTGTGGGCCTTGGCACGCTATCGCAACCTGCGAAGTAGGAAATCAGTTTGAGACGTTTAGGTATTGTCGTAGCGATGACGGCTGAAGCTCGGAGCCTGGTAAGAGAACCTACCGTCACAAAGGGATTGACTCACCTTGCGGAAGGAATACTGGTTAAGCTCTCCGGTATTGGTCCACGGAGGGCGGGAGAAGCTGCCAAGAATTTGCTGGGACACGGGGCAACGGCCCTCCTTAGCTGGGGATGCGCCGGGGCGCTCGTCCCCACTCTTTCTCCCGGCAGCCTGTTTCTCCCAAGCTCGGTGATTGGCGCTGACCAGTGTTCCTATTCTCCCGACCCAACCTGGCATGGATGTCTGCTCAATCGATTGAAGGGTTGTGTTGATCTTCACCAAGGCTCCTTAGCCGAAAGTGGCACGGTGTTAAGAAGCTCAGCGGAAAAGAGAGTTTTGTTTGAGCGCACCGGCGCGATGGCCGTGGATATGGAGAGTGGAGCTGTGGCCAGGGTGGCTCAGGAGGCGGATGCGCCCTTTGTGGCCATTCGCGCCATTGCCGATTCAGCCGATATGGCCATTCCTCAAAGTTCAGTGGGAGCGACCGATGAGTTTGGAGAGTTAAACCTGCTTCGTCTCTTAAAGGAATTGATAAGGCGGCCCTTCGAACTGTTTGCCATGATCCGCCTCGCCTGGAATTTCCGCGCTGCGCAGGTCACTCTGGCGAAGGTAGCGCGGTTGGCTGGAACCAATTTGCTCCTCCCACAATAGGTAATCGCAGGATAGGTATTTCGGCCAACCGGTTGATTCACCGTCTACGTTGAGCGACGTTGCAAGGAATGTGATCTATCTATAGGATTCGCAGTGCATGCACCAAGACAGTCAAGGGTGAACATCTCCTTGGAGGAAAACGATGAGGACTTTGATCACTGGCGCCACTGGCTTCGTCGGATCTGCGGTGTTACGGAAACTCCTTGCCGCCGGTCACAACGTCCGGGCTCTCGTCAGACCAAAAAGTGATTGCCGTAACCTCACCGGTTTACCGGTCGAGATCGTTTACGGCGATATCACTGATCGCCAGTCACTCGACCGTGCGATGGCAGGCTGTTCCACGCTGTTTCATGCAGCGGCCGACTATCGGTTGTGGCTCCCCAAGCCCGACGAAATGTATGAGACCAATGTGATCGGTACGCGCAAGGTCATGCACGCTGCCATGGATGCCGGGATCAAGCGCGTTGTTTATACGAGCAGCGTGGCGACTCTTGGGTTCACCCTGAACGGAAGCCCTGCGGATGAAGACACGCCTGTATCGCTCAAAGATATGATTGGTCATTACAAGCGCTCGAAGTTCATGGCTGAAGCAGAGCTGAAGCGCCTCGCCGATGAACAGGGTCTTCCCGTCATCATTGTCAACCCCTCAACCCCTGTCGGTCCTCGGGATATCAAGCCTACACCCACCGGCCGGATCATTGTCGATGCAGCATCTGGCCGTATGCCCGCCTATGTGGATACAGGTCTTAACCTGGTCCATGTGGATGATGTGGCGATCGGTCATCTCCTTGCTTTGGAGCGTGGCAAAGTGGGGAATCGATACATCTTAGGAGCGTGCAACATGACACTGAAAGAGATTTTCTGTGCCGTCGGAACGCTTACCGGCCAGAATCCTCCCAAAATCTGTTTACCCCATCCCCTCGTCTTTCCAATTGCATGTATGTCGGAGGCTTGGGCCCGGGTTGTGAGCAGGAGAGAGCCGCGCGTCCCACTCACTGGAGTGCGACTGGCAAGGGAAAAGATGTTCTTTTCCGTAGAAAAGGCAAAGCGTTTTTTGGGATTTAATCCGCGGCCTGTTGAGGAAGCCTTGCGCGACGCAGTGGATTGGTTCCGAGAGAACGGGTATCTCCGCCCGCATCGTTAGCGCCAGAGACGGCCCGGGCCTCTAAAGAATGTAAATGATCCGCCGAAGGTCAAGGGGCGTCGAACCGAAACAAAGCCCCCTTTTAGGTGTTTTGGAGATTCTGAGTCAGGTGAATCAAGGACGTTTCGGCCTGTCTCTTCATTTTCTTATCTTGTTCTGCCGGTATTGCTGGTAAGCCTCTCTTAAAGCAATATAGGGATCGAGGGCAGCCTTTTTTAAATTCTCGTATTCGCCAAGCGTCAGAGAGGTTTCGTTCACCTTATCCAAGACCCATGTCCCTGAGTTAACGATCTCGGCGACCAAAAAATAGTAGGCCAGATAGGTTTGAGGATCGAAGAAAAGATCTCCGACATAGCCCACAGTGTCTCGGACATTCGATGGGCCCAGGATGGGCCAATCGATGTAGAAAGCCGGTCCAATTCCCCAGATTCCCAGGGTTTGGCCGAAATCCGCTTCCTGTTTTTCAATTTTGAATGTTTTCTTAGCGGGGTCAAAAAAACCGGCTATCCCGATAGTCGTATTCAAAACAAAACGAACCGTTTCATTGCCGGCACCCTTAAATTTGGCCTGGAGCAGGCAGTTGACCAGACGGACAGGGGTGTTGACATTAGAGAAAAAGTTACGGATCCCAATTCTTCCGTCCTCGGGGATGACCGCCTTGTATCCGGTCGCAACGGGTTTAAAAATCCAGAAATAGAGTTTGTCATTAAAGTAGAAAAAGGCGCGATTCACGGGTTCCAGCGGATCAGCGATGGTTCCCTCAGGTTCTCCGAGTTTGGAAGACTCGGAAGTTATATCCGTATCGGATGTCTGAACCGGCTCATCTTCCTGGCCATTGGAAAAGGAAGGCTCCGTCGAGTCAAAAGATTCTAATGACTCCTCTTCACTTAAAGGTTCGGGGGATCCCACGGCGATTGCCGTAGGATTGGCTTCGTCGGAGGGCGATATTGAATCAGAAGCCTCAGTGGAAGAGGATGCTGCGCATGGACTGGGAACCATGAGGAGACATAGCGCTGAAAGAAAACAGACCCAGCACCCAATTTTCATAACTTCACCCCAATTCTGAGATGATGATGCCCTTTCGCCCTCGTTTCACTAACGGACTTATCCATCGAGGCCTTACTTCAGTTCGACCTTTTCTCTCAGCCTTTTGACCAGATTCTCGTAAGAGGATTGAGATATGATACTGTGAAATTGTACACGGTAATTGTTGATCAGGCCTACGCCCTCAATCGAGACATCATAGATAAACCAGTCATTTCCCTCTTTCTTGAGATGGTATTCCACGGGAATGTCTTCACCCCTTTTGGTGACGATTTTGACTCGGACGCTGGCATAGTCTCCTTCTTTGGTTTCCCCCTCGTAGAGAACCTTTTCTCCCGAATAGTCCTCCACTTTCTTCATGTATGTTCGTTCCACTAAGTCCGCAAAGAGACGGACGAACTCTTTTCTCTCCTCGGCTGTTCTCGTCGCCCAATGGATAGCCAGAGACCGACGGGCCATCTCTTCCCAATCGAATCGCTCATCTACTGCCTGGCGTATGAGTTTCTCTCTCTCTTCCGTCTCAGAGGGTGTTTTAAAAGCTGGATTGGTGACAACGGAGAGAATCTTGTCCGTCGTCTGCTTAATCTCATCCATCGGGTCGGCTGCCATCACGGGGACAGCCATCGCCGCAATTAAGAGGACAGGAACTATACTCCGGATAAGACGGGCTGGGCTCATAAAGACCTCCGCGGCAAATCCTTTAAATTTTCCCAAAGACGAACTTAGAAATCAATTCTTCTATATCGATGGCCGGTTGGGTTTCCCGAATTCGGCCTCCGGGTTCAATGTCCTTCTCCGATCCGCCGGGTGTAATATCGATATACTTTTCTCCGATTAGCCCCCTGGTCTTGATGGAAGCGATAGCATCTTCCTGGATTTTTAAGCCCTTAGAGAAATTCAACACAACATAGGCTTGATAGTTCTTTAATGTGATGGTTTTGACGCGCCCGACCGTCACACCCGCAATTTCAACGCCGGCACCCACCTTAAGCCCTCCGACATTGGAAAACACTCCGTAGATCTCGTATCCTCTTTCTCCCATAATCTCTAGTTTCCCGAGTTTGATGGAGAGGTAACCCAAACAGACGATCCCGGCAATGATAAATAATCCAACGGCAAGTTCAAGATCAAACTTCTTCATCGCTATCCCCCCTGACTCCATTTTCGCTGAACATCTTCATTCTTTCCCACGGGGCTTCTCCTCCCGATCGAAGTTCCTCAGGGCACTTGACGGGATCCTCAGTGCTTCCGTGACGAACTGCCGGACGACAGGATCTCTGGATGTCATGATCTGCTCCGGTGTCCCCACGAAGAGGATGACCCCTTCATGCAGCATAGCCACTTTTTGAACAATCTGAAATACCCTCGATAACTCATGGCTCACGATTATTCCTGTAAACCCGAGATCTTTGTGAATCGATTTAATGAGGTCGAGAATGGTGTGGGCAATGACCGGATCCAGTCCTGTGGTGGGTTCATCAAAAAGCATGATCTCAGGATTCCTCACCAGCGAACGGGCCAGGGCCGTGCGTTTGATCATCCCACCGCTGATTTGTGCTGGATACTTGTCCTCCGCACCTTTCAAACCAACCTGTTCCAAAACATTGAGCACCTTTTCCCCAATTTCCCGTTCCCCTAAACGGGTCTTTTCTCTCAGGGGAAAGGCCACATTGTCAAAAACGTTTAGGGAGGAAAACAACGCACCACTTTGAAAGAGAAAACCCAAGTGGCTTCGCAATTGTTCGAGTTCATCCCCGCTCAGATTGTAGACGTCCTTTCCATTAACATAAACGCGGCCTCGATCCGGTTTCATCAATCCTGCGACGTGTTTCAGGATCACGGTTTTGCCATGCCCGCTTCCTCCGATCAGGGCAAGAATCTCCCCCTTCTCGACTTGGAGCGATACCCCTTTGAGTACCTCGAGGTCTTGAAAGGATTTATACAGGTTTTCCATTTCGATCATAGGGTCCTCAAAACAGGGCGGAAGTCAGAATATAATCCCAGAAAAGGATCAATACCGATGAAAGAACGACAGCCTGCGTCGTTGCCTTGCTGACGCCCTCGGCTCCGTATCCAACATAGTACCCTTTATAACAGCAAACCCAGGGAATCAAAGCTCCAAAGCTAAGGGATTTATAGATCCCCTGTACAATGTCCTGCACGCTGACATGATTAGACATTTCTCCAAAGTAGGTCCCTTCACCAATCCCAAGAAGCTTCACGCCGATGACGTAGCCTCCGAAAATACCGACCACATTGAAAATGGCAGTGAGCAGGGGCAGGGCAAAAATGCCCGCCAGAAATTTTGGAACCACGAGATACCGGAAAGGATTGAGGCCCATCAGCTTGATCGCATCAATCTGTTCGGTGATTCGCATGATTCCTATTTCGGCCGTCATGGCAGAACCGGCCCTTCCTGTCACCATTAAGGCGGATAAGACAGGTCCAAGCTCTTTAATGAGGGAAAGGGCAACCATTGGCCCCAAGAGAGCTGCCGAACCAAATCGGCTCAGTGTGTAAAAGCCCTGAAGACCGAGAACCATTCCTGTGAAGGCTCCGGTCAAGAAGATGACCAGAGCGGATTGAAATCCGATGAATTGGATTTGCTTGAGAAGCTGTGAGAACTTTAACGGAGGGGTTACCGCAAAGAAGAATGTCCTGACAAAGAAAAGGCCCAAACGGCCCGTTCTTCGCAGACCCATAACTGATAAGGCACCCAACTTTCTGATAAACATAATTGGGACATTTTAGCAGACTTTTATCATAATGTCACAGATTTTCTCGGCGAAATTTTCTTGGCAACTCTTCGGACGGCGTGAAGTCCGCGCTCGTCCCTTGGCCTTTCTTGCAATGCCTCAGTTACGGGGGAATTCTTATAATAATTGCAGCGCCCTCATTTATTGAGGGCGGATTCCGCTTCGATAAATATCGGAACGCTACGTTCGCTCCCCTAAATTCTTGTTGATCTCTTCAGTGAAATTTAGTAGATTTGTACAGAAAGGCCGACACGTAAATGAAAACGGGAGAGAAAGAGACGAAACCTCGAAGTGGGATTGTTAATTTCGAAAGGAGAAGATATCCCCGATATAATATCGATTTGCCGATAGAATATTATCGAAGCGACATCTCCATCGGTCATACTGGCAGAAGTCTCAGCATCAGCGAGGGCGGGCTACTGATTCATTTTCCGGAACAAATGGAAATAAATCAACATCTAAGGCTGAAATTCTCTTTCTCTTCAGGTGCTGAATTGAATAGTATTGAAGTGCTGGCTGAGGTGGTTTGGAAGGACATCCATTTGGGCAAAGGCTGGGGGGATTACCGGTGTGGAGTTAAATTTATTGATATCCCTCCAGAGGATATGGCCAAGCTGAAGAGTTTCTTGGGTAGCCTTTCACAGTGAGAGTTTTTGAAAATGTCTGATGGCATAAGGAATCGAAAGGTTTAAAGAGAGGCGAAGGAAGTCGAGGAAGGACGATGGCGAAAATCATAGAGATTTTTCCAAAGTGTTCTTTTAGTTGGGAAAAATTGAAGGAGATGAAGGATAAAGAGGTTAAATTTTGGGCAGCGGATGGCCTAAACTTATTGCAAATAGTCGAAATTGATGAAAAGGGAAGAAGCGTTTATGTGATCAATCAATCAGGGAAAATATCATGGCCATTGAAATATCAGAAACTGGAAGAAGTGCACACTAAATTTCACAATGGGGAAATTGCTCTGCTCGCCTATGAAATTGACAAACTGGCACCGATGTGGGGAAACTATATTGCTGGCTTATTGAAATATCTTGGCTGCGATGCAACTCAACTTTCAATATGATTCAATGGGCTTGTTACGGCAAGTATCCCTGACGTCGTATCCGTGGTCATCCAACCGGGACCCGTCGCGAGATTGCTTTTTGGGAAATGGATACGTGACAGCCAGAATTTTAATGACCCCTGCTTGATTTCAAATACCTGCCATCTCTTGTCCGAGCTCATCTCAGGATAAGAAAGAGGTGCTCTATCCCTTTTGTCCGATTGCCCTTTGGCATTCCTGGCAGAGTTGCTGAAGTCTTGGGAGAGATGTTACCTGTGAGGTCGCACGTTGAAGATTGCTAAGTCCAGAAGGGGCATGCTCGAGGAAGCCTTTAAGCCCTTTCGTATGGCCCAAGAATCCATAGGCCCCGAGAGCTTGCATGAGACGCTGTGACGAAGCCTCCCAGAAGGCGTTCTGGAAGGCGGCCCAATCAAGATACCACTTCTCCAGCCCGTAACAGAAGGATAGCAGTCCAGCCTGCTCGTCTCCAGAAAAGTCCACATAGGGGTCACAGAGGAGCGAGCCGAGGTCATAGAAGGGGTTTCCGAAGCGCATGCCCTGAAAGTCGATGAGGAAAGGCTTGCCGTCGCGGATCATCACGTTCTGGGACTGAAGATCCCTGTGCACGAGACAGCGGACTGCGTCTGCAAGTCGCTCGGCCAAGGCCGAAAGCTCTGCCTCGAGTTCTTTCTGGAAAGAAGGGCCAAGTTTGATCCCGCACACATCCGTGACAAAATGATCCCTGAAGTAGTCCCGTTCCCACCGGTAAAGATGGGGGCCAAACCCCTCGGAAAGCCTCACACGACCCGAAGGGAAGTTATCCTTAGGGAAGGAATGAAGCTTGTGCACGATGGTCAGCGTCTTTTGGTAAAGGGCTCGTCGAGTTTCCCACGGGGTTTTCCTGAAAGACCGGAGGTCCGTGTCGCCCAAATCCTGCATGACGATGAGACAGCCAACTGGATCATGGCAGATCAGCCGTGGTACCGGGACATCGATCTCGTGGAGAAATGTTGCAATGTCGGCGTAGTATCCATTTTCTACACGCTTGGGATCGTAATGGACCAGAATGGCAGAACCGTTGTGGTTCCAATTCAGTCTGAAGAAAGTTCGATCCGAACCTCTTCCTTCTAAAGGAGAAATTGTTAGGGAGACGGATTCTGAAAGCCGGAGGCCCTCTCTCGCAAAACCGATCATGTCTTCATATTTCAGATTGCGGAATTCGGATTGCGGAATCATCGATCTAAGATCCTTGATATTCAATCTATTCCATCGAAAATAAGGATTTGTAGCGTCCCCATTTATTGGAGACGGAGTCCGTCGGCAATGAATGCCGCCCCTGCATAATGATCGGGCTTCTTATTCTCACTTTTTGTTCATTGTTTTATCTTTCCATTATTCCAATTGTTTCTCTTCAGTTTTTCATACGCTTCGACGGAACCGATGTCGTGCCACTCGCCTTCGTCGATGACGACCCCCCGGATCGATCCCGGTTCTTTCACAATTCTTCTCACAAAGGCTGAGACGACGGATTCGACTTTGCCGGCCTCGAGGTGTTGGAGAAACAATGTCTCCACGGCGTAGATGCCAGCGAAGAGGAAGCTTCGAGCTTCTGGATATCTTTGGGTGTAACCGAGGATACTCCGAAGATCACAGATCTCACCGGCCTCATTGATGTTTACGTTCAGAACAGGACCACTGCTTCGGAGGACAAGAGTGACCTCCGGTCGTTTCTGCTCGTGGGCCTCCAAAAGCCTCCGCAAGGGAAGATCGGTGATGACATCGCCATTGTAGCAGAGGATGGCCTCGTCCTCATCCAGGAGATCTTCGATGTTTTTCAATCCCCCAGCAGTGTCCAGAAGGACTGGTTCATGGCGAAAGGTAATGGGGACACTGCGCCATCGCCTGTCAGGGAATTTCTCCGAATAGACTTCCGACCGGTGATGCGTATTCACGATGAAGCGACCCACGCCAACCCTTAGGAGATGATCCATCACGTAGGTGATGATAGGCCTTCCTCGAATCTCCAGGAGCGGCTTTGGAAGTTGATCTGTCAGAGTCTGAAGCCGCGTTCCTAATCCGGCACCCAGGATGAAAGCTGTCTTGAACCGTCGTTTATTCATTGGCACCTCGCCCTCCACACCCCTGTCTACCGCAAGCAGGCTCACCGTCGCCTCGGCCTTTTCTTTCCAAAATCGGGGTCGATCTTCGCCAGCGCCACCACGATGAACCCCGGGATCGTTGCGGCCATGACCCAGAGGAAGAAGTTCTGATAGCCCATGAGCTCCTGGAGCCAACCGCTTGCCATGGCCGGAACCATCATGCCCAGGGCCATGATCCCTGTGGAGATGGCATAGTGGACCGTTTTATATTCTCCTTCCGACACCATGATCATAAACATCGTGTAGGCCGAAAAGCCAAAGCCGTAGCCGAATTGCTCCACGGCAACAGCCAGGTTGATCAAATAGAAATTCTCAGGCATGACCTGAGAGAGATAGACGAAGACCAGATCCGGCAGATGCATCGCGCAGACCATGATCCAGATCCAGAACTTGAGGCCTTTTCTGTAAATGGCATACCCGCCGAGAAGTCCTCCCAGCAACAGTGCAATGAGTCCCACAGTGCCGTAGATGATTCCCACATCCTGTGTGGTGATTCCCAGCCCTCCCGCTGAACGAGGGTCGAGCAGAAAGGGCGCGATGATTTTTAGAAGCTGGGTTTCCGCGAGCCGGTAGAAGAGAAAGAAAGCAAGAATGGCTAGGATCTCTTTTTTCCTGAAGAAGAGGCCGAAGATGTGGAGGAACTCCCGTGCAACAGACGTCGAAGGGTTGCGCTTCGCCGGACGGTCCGCAGGCGGATAGGGAAGAATAAATAGATGATAAAGGAAGAGGGCAGCGAAAACGGCGGCCGCTATAAAAAGTGAGAAAGACCAGGCTGCGGGGATACCATGGCCGCCTTCTTCAAGGTAGCCAGCGAGGATGACGAGCCCGCCCTGGGTTGCGACCATGGCGATTCGGTAGAAGATCGTCCGCACCCCGACAAAGGCGGCCTGAAAATCTTCCGGAAGCCCCAGCATATAAAAGCCGTCAGCGGCGGTATCATGGGTTGCCGAACCAAAGGCCATCAACGAGAAAAAGGCGAGGGTATATTGGAAGAACCGGGCAGCCGGGATCGTGAATCCAATACAGGCCAGTGACGCCCCGATGAGAAGCTGCATCAGAAGGATCCAGTAGCGCTTTGTTCGGAGTAGCTCGACAAAAGGGCTCCAGAGGGGCTTGATTACCCACGGAAGATAGAGCCAGCTTGTGTAAAAGGCGATGTCGGTGTTTGAGATGCCGAGACGTTTGTAGAGGACCACAGAAACCGTCATGGCCATCGTGTAAGGAATCCCTTCAGCAATATACAAAGAGGGAACCCAAGCCCAAGGGTTTCGCGATGTCAGTTTCTGTATGTACATTGTTTTGATACCCAAAGGGTTCAAGGGGTCGAAGGGGTCAAGGGTTCGAGTGAAGGACTAAAGAAGAGTAAGCCTGAACCCTTGAATCCTCGTACCCCTGAACCCTCAATATACCTTTTGAATTTCGATGCCTCGAAAATAATGTCCCAAAATTTTCTCTGCTGAAAATCCCTTCATCGCCATCACTGCGGCCCCGATCTGGCAGAGTCCCACGCCGTGTCCCCAGCCGGCACCATACAATGTGAATCGCCCCGATTCCACCTTCACAACGAAAGCACTGCTGTAAAGATGGGTCCTGGAGAGCCAGCGTCTTATCTCGAGTTCTTTTCCTACGACGATGCTTCTCTTCGAGCCCACGATTTTCAGCCGGGAGATTCGGCCCGAAGGGCCACGGCGGAGAGGGATAATCTCCTGGAGCGCGCCGAAATCAAAACCGGATTTGGCTCGAAGGATCTCTTCCAGTTCGTTGGGGGAATAATCCACCCTCCAGCGGAAAAAAGCTCTTGTCTCACGGTCGAAGTCAGGAAGAATTTTCTCAAGAAGACCTTCGTCCTTTGTGTTGCAGTAGGCATCGGGGTTTGCGAGGCACCAGGCTGAAGCCTCTTCTTCTGTCTTGATCGGACGATGCGGAACGGATGCGTCCGAAATGCTTTTGAGATAAGGGACTCGCTTGTCATCCCAGGCCGTGTCGAAGTTTTCTGTAACTCCTCCACAGGCCTTTGAATATCGGGCATCACAGATTTTGTCCTGATAGGTTATTACCATCCCCTGTGTTTCTCGCACCGCTTCTCGGGCCTGTTTGGATATTATCTTCGTGATACCCTGGTAGCGCTGGCAGTGATCATCGGCGCAGACATCGAAAAGGTCGTGTTCCTCCCGGTCGTGCCAGCGTATCACTTCTTCATCGGTCGTCTTCTCTGACGACTTTGATGTTCCCTTTTCTCTATTCTTGCGATCGAGTGCGGCCAGAATCCAACTTCGGGATAGGATGGCATGAGCCTTCAGAAATTCCATCGGAGCGGCACTACTCATCTCCGAGGAAATCACACTTTCCAGATAGTCCTCAAGAGGGATTTCATTGATGACAGCGATCGTCCCGTCCTCGCGGGGCTGGAGGATGAGGTCCCCTTGAAAGGTCTGCTCCTCTGTCCTTTCCCAGTGAAAGCGACTTCCGATGGTGACGTCGGAAAGTGAAAACATCGATTTGTCTTGTCCTGTGAGCTTGATCGATGGAGAGCGAGCGATTTCTTGATGGGCACCATCGAAGAGCACAATCATCCCGGCATCAGACTTTGCCGAAAACTCGCCAGATATAGGGCCAAAACCGTCTCCGCGGAAGTCTCCATCGAGCCGACCGATAACTTCGGTTTGCCGATCCATGATACCCACGGTGATATTTGGCTGAGTTTTCATTGGAATTTCAGGGCTCCAGGATTCGAGGGTTCAAGATTCGAATGTCGAAAGTGGATGGTGGAGTGTAGATTGGCCACTTTCTACTATCCACAATCTACCCTCCGGCGCTGGACCCTTTGAATCCTTGACCTCTCATTTTGGCACATTATCCTGGTTCTCGGATTTTTTTTCAAGACCTCCTTAAAACATCGGAAAGACTGGCCAAGGGAAAGAGAAGTGAAGAAAGGGGCGGGGACAGATTGTGTTACATTAGCTCATCAGGGCCCTCTTGACGAGAGCTTTTGTGATTTCTATTTTGTATGCATTTTTGCTGAGAGGCCGTGCGCCCAAGACTGCCTGTGCCGCTGCCTCGGCAGCGGTATCATTGTCGATGGAGCGACCTTTTAGAAACTGCTCCGCCTTCTTCGCTCTGACAGGCCTTGGGGCTACCGCTCCAAGTGCAATGCGAGCATCCACACATACCCCTTCTTTTACCGTTATGACCGATGCAACGCTCACGATGGCAAAATCGACAGGCCTCCTGAGAGTGAATTTAAAAAACGCCTGCTTCACCGGGCCGCTGATCCTGGGAACTTCAACCTCTCTTACCATCTCACCACGTTCAAGGACATTCTCCAGGGAACTGAAAAAATCCGTCACGGCAATGTTTCTTTCACCCCTCGGTCCTACGATCCTGATCTGTCCGTTCAACGCAGCCAATACTACGGCCATATCCGAAGGGGACACGGCAAAGCACATCTTTGCCTCCATGATGGCGTGGTACCGGTTGTCACCGCTAACAGCGAAGCACCGTCCCTTTCCCTTCCGCAGACAAGTGATGGGTCCGCCGATATGACGTGGATACCGGTAATACCAGCATCTTACATCCTGGCACAGGTTTCCCCCAAGGGTAGCTACGTTTCGTACCTGAGGTGTTGCGACGGCATAGGCGGCCTCTGCAAGCACCTTGTAGCGTTCCTTAAGAATAGGAGACTTCGCAATGTCGGAAAGCTTGGCAAGAGCGCCTATCTTCAGTGTCTTGCTATCTTCCTTGATATAGTCGAGACCACGAATTGTCTTGATATTGATAACGGCTTCGGGATAGTCAAAAAGGTACTCTCCCTTGAGGGTCGAAAGCAGGTCTGTCCCACCTGCATTGAGCACGGCCTTGCCCTTGGATTCGCTAAGGAGTGCGCAGGCTTCGTCCACTGTCCGGGCATTCATGTGTTTGAAGGACCTCATGCCGCACCTCCTTTCTTCTTCTTCGGCATTACCTTGCCGAGCGCTTTGAGTACTTTTTCCGGTGTAACCGGATACTCGTGCAGCCAGACCCCGATGGCATTTGAAACAGCCATGAGCACCGCTGCCGGACCCGGTGATGTGGCTATCTCTCCAACCCCTACTGCATGGAAGCGGTGGCTGGGGAAGGGTGTTTCCAGGGCGACATTGTTGATCACGGGGAGCTGAGGAAAGGTCCGCCACTTGTAGTCGATCATATTTGCGTTCAAGATATGTCCTGTGGAACGGTCAAGGATCGTCTCCTCAAAAAGGGCGCTATCGATACCTCCTGAGCCGAGGCACCCGTTCATCTGGCCTTCGAGACCGGGGGGATCGATGATCTGGCCTGCGTCTGTGGTGTTGACGACACGGAGCAAGGTTACGTTCCCCGTTTCGGTATCGACCTCAACGTCAACGAACGACATCATACAATTCGTCAGTGTATAATCAGGTTCAAACCGTCCATAGCCGGTGACCGTGCGGTCAATACTCATTGCCTTCCAAGATATCCTCTTTTCCGGATGACTCTTGACGAAAATGACCCCGTCCACGGTCTCCAGGTCGCAAGGGTCTGCCTGAAACATCGGGGCGATAAGCTCGAAGAGCTTTTGCCTGGCATCCTCTGCCGCTGCAATCACAGCGCTTCCGATCGCATAGGTCCCTCTGGAGCCGGCTGGTCCAAACTCGTAGGGGTTGATCAGTGAATCGGAGGGTGTTATAGAGACGTTTTCCATGGGCAGCTGCAGCACCTCGGCAACCATCTTGATGTAGTTGCTTCTCTGACCTGTCCCGTGTTCTGTTACGCAGGAGGAGAGCATGGCTGTTCCGTCCGGATGAAGGCGCACATAGGCTTCAGAGGCATCCTCGCCGATATCGGCATTTCCATGGACACCCACACCGACCCCTCTCCGTTTTGTACCGTCCGCAGCCGTGGGTTTCAACCATCCCTTCCACCTGTTTTTCCAGCCAAATAACTCGGCGCCTTTATCCATTGCCTTTGTAAAGTCTACGCCCCGGTACGTATACCAGATGCCGTCCCGCCAAAAGTACCCGTCGCCCGGCTTGACGAAATGTTTTTTGAGGAACTCAAATGGATCGATGCCCAGTTTTTCCATGGCTAAACTCAGAATCGGTGTGAGGATACACTTCAGTTCCTGGCCACCAAAACCTCTCACGATACCTGAGGCATTCCGGTTGGTACAAACAATCACAGGCTTTAAGTCCCAGTTGGGGCACCGGACCGCAATCTGGACCTCGCCGCAGCCAACAGCAACCTGTGACTGGGTCGTCATCGAGTAGTATCCCGTGTCGATAAGCCACGTGCCGGATATCGCCGTTACGGTCCCGTCCTTCTTCATGCCTACCCGGGCCTTCATACGTGATGCAGGCCGCATCGTGAATGCCGCCATGTGCTCTTCCTTGGTGAAGATGAGTTTCACCGGCTTGCCCGTTGCCCGGCTTAGGAGCGCTGCATAGGACTGGACCTGCCAGGACATAAACTTCGACCCGAAACTGCCGCCGCAGGGGCCGCCAATAGTTCTCACTTCGACTTTCCTCCCCATCACATGGAAGAGGGTGATCTTATCCATGTAGGAAGCCTGATTTGATACCCGGAGGGTCAGCTTGTTCGGTTCCTCCCACAGGGCTATTGCCCCTGGAGGCTCGGGAGGCAATGGGTTCGGTATGTTCTCATAGCCAAAGGTCCCTTCGGCCATGACATCAGCCTCCTGAAATCCTTTTTCCACATCTCCCGTGGCCACTTCCTTCAGGCTCTTCGGTCCGAAAAAGGGAGCGCCGGGGGTTACTACGTTCCCGGGGAATTCGTCATAAAGCTGGGGGGCGTTGGGCTTCAATGCCTTTTCCATGTCAAAGACAGCAGGTAAAAGCTCATATTCCACATTTATCAGGCGAAGGGCCTCTTTTGCGATCTCTTCAGTTATGGCAGCAACGAGCGCCACAGCATCACCGACATAGCGGACCTTCCGGTCGAGGATGCGGGTATAGCGGGGCGTACCCCCTTTCCAATCGGGGACATCTTCCCAGGTGAGTACTGCTTTAACCCCATCAAGCCTCAATGCCTTACTCTTATCAACCTTTTTAATAAGCGCATGGGGGTGGGGGCTTCGGAGCACTTTTCCGTAGAGCAAATCGGGAAACTTGATATCGTTAAGGTATTCTGTTCCTCCCGTAACAATCTCTGTTGCGTCTTTTCTGGGGGTCGCCTTGCCTATATACCGGTACGTGTTGGCCATTTTGCTCACCTCACCTCTTTGGATGCTGCCACAACGGCCTTCACCACCTGATAGTGGCTGATACACCGACAGAAGTTACCAGACAGGCCTTCCTTCACCTCTTCTTCCGTGGGGAATGGATTCTCGTAAAGGAGAGCTTTTGCACTCATGATCATGCCGGGTGTGCAGAATCCGCACTGAAAGGCCGTGTAGTCGATGAATGCCTGCTGAAGGGGATCCATTCTCCCTGTCTTCGGATCGCTCAGACCTTCGATCGTTGTTATTTGCTTCCCATTGCACTCAACGGCGAGCGTCATGCAGGAAAGGACAGCCTTTCCATCCATAAGCACGGTACAGCTTCCACAGGCACCGTGGTCGCATGATACCTTTGTACCGGTAAGGCCCAGCGTTTCCCGGAGCGTATGAGCCAGCGTGTGGGCGGGGTCAACCTGATGAGGTTCTGTTCCCACTTCCAGCTCAATGGGCTGCCCATTGACCGTGAGGTTGAGGCGACGCTTCTCCTGAGACTTCTTTCTCACTGCTCTTGCTTTTTCTACTGCCATATCTCCTCCTGTATTCTTACACCGCATTTTGAAAAACGTGGTTCTTCATAACTTGGAGGCAGGAATCCGCCAAAATATCTACCTTCTCGGCCCCTTGAATCCTTCTTCCGCACATTATCCTGGTTCTTAGGGCTTTTTTCAAGATGTCCTTTCAAGTTTCAAAGGCAGAGAGGGATGGTACTGAATCTTATAGAGATATATAAATAGAAGTACGCCTCTGAACTCCAGCAGGAAACCCTACAACCATTTCTTGAGAAATTCGGATTTGTATTCACGGCAAGCGATTCAATTCTTGGGGATATCAGAGGGAGATATGACAGTGTCAAAAAAATGGTTTTTCTGACCGGTCGGAAACTATTTCAAGGATTGACGGACTGCCCCCTTCTATCTATTAGGCCTGACTTCGGCTAAGACTGAATTTGCACAAATTGGAAAGAGCCTTTATCGCTGTGTCCATATTTGAATAGACGGGAAAGCCTTTTGCCGCAAATGCTCTTTTTATCATGAGGTTGTAGTATCTCTCTTCCTGATCTTCCAGATAGGGATCTAAGGAGACAGTGACCAACACCGGTTTTTTCTCTTTCTCCCGGCTGCGCTCGCATCCTTCAACCATCAACTCGATTAATCGCTTCATGTGGGCCTCCACCTTTTGACCCAAGATCCGCCTTAGATAGCGAAATTGATCAAATTGAAATACCAAAGAATGGGTGTTTCGGTCTGAGGACACAATCTGGATGATATCAGCCATATTCCCTGAGGGAGATACATTATAGTAGATGGGCCAGGCGTCAAGGGGATTCCCGATACTGGTTCCCGCAAGGGGGACCAACGCCCGAAGCGCTTCGATGGTCTCCCGGGAAAACTTTGGCACCTCGATTCCCGCATTCATACAGAGGTCCGTTTGGATGACACTGAACCCCCCGGAGTTGGTGATCATGGCAAGGGATCGGCCCACAGGGAGAGGAGAGGTGTCGAGAGCCATGGCGATATTCACCATGTCATCGAAGCTTCCCACTTGAAGCGTTCCGGTTTGTCTAAAGAGAGTCCTCCAGATTTCAGGGGCCCCGGCCAGGGAAGCTGTATGAGAGGTAGCTGCCCGGATGCCCTGCTCCGTCATCCCCCCTTTGATGGCGATCACCGGCTTTTGCTTTGCGGTCTTGGCCAGAGCCGTTTTCAGAGCCGCGCCATTCCGGGTGCCTTCAATGTAGAGAGAGATCATCTTTGTATCCGGGTCGTCAGCCAGGTATTCCAGGAAATCAGGAGCGTCCAGGTCAATGGCATTGCCATAACTTACCATTTTGCTGAATCTGAGATTTTTGGTATTGGCAAAGTAGGAGAAGGATTCGGCCACGCTGCCACTCTGGGTAATGACCCCCAAGTGGCCGCTCTCCGTGGGTGCCTCTGGAACAATCGTCAACCCCGAGGAGGGGCAATAGACCCCAAAACAATTGGGGCCGATGATCCGGATCCTGCCCGCTGCCATCCGTTTCAACTCCTTCTCCTGTTCGATCCCTTCAGGGGTTCCTGTCTCACTGAAACCTGCAGTAAAAATGTGTGCTACCTTTGCCCCTTTTTGAATGCACTCCTCCAAAACTTTAGGCAGGGCCGAGGCGGAGACTCCGAGAATGACATAGTCGATCTCGGAGTCCACGTCCAAAATGCTCGGGTAGCATTTCTTTCCCAGAACCTCCGTATATTTCGGGTTTACGAGGAACAGTCGATCCCTGATTTTTGTTTTCATCTGCGCGACAGTGGCCAGATCGTTAGGGGAGGCTCCGATGATGGCCACCGAGCGGGGGTTGAAGATATAGTCGAAGAGCCTAACGCTTTTTTCCATGATTCCTCCGTTTTTTCTCCGCCTTTTCTTTTATCACAGAGGACGAGATATGAATAGAATAAAATTCTCGACACACAATCCATTATTCTCACCCAGGTTTCAAGGGTTCCCTCCTCCCCCGCGCTGTCTTTTTAATTGACATTCAACCCCGTTTTTCGCATAGTAAACTTATCCCCAAAAAGGTTTTTTGTCATTCCCATGAATCCCATCCTTGACTGGGGCATTAATTTTATCGCCGGACTGCAAACCAGCGTCCCCTGGCTCGTAGCTCCTGCCCGGTTCTTTAGCTTCCTGGGCACCGAAGAGTTTTACTTGTTCATTATGCCCTTTCTCTACTGGTGTGCGGACGTCCGCCTGGGTCTGCGTTTCGGTGTCATCTTGACAGTGTCAGACAGCCTGAACATTTTTTTTAAACTCGTCTTTCACCAGCCGCGGCCCTTCTGGGTGAGCGACAGAGTTCGAGCGTTCGGTACCGAAGGTTCATACGGCCTTCCATCTGGCCACGCCCAACACGCCATGGCTGTCTGGGGCACAATGGCCGCGCGGGTCAAGGGCTGGCTGCGCTGGCTGATGGCGTCCCTCATCTTTCTGATTGGTTATTCACGCATCGTGCTGGCTGTTCATTTTCCAACGGATGTGCTGGCCGGTTGGTTGATCGGCGGTTTGATATTGTGGGCTTTTTTGAAATGGGAAACGGCTGTAATGGCTTGGTTTAATCGCTTCACACTCGCGCAAAAAATCGGCCTGGCCTTTGCTGCCTCGATGTTGCTGTTTTTCATCTGCATGGTGGGACCGGCCTTTGTGCCACCTGCTGACCCTTCTCAATGGGAATTCACTGCCGCACGCGCCCTTTCACTTGCGCCGGGCCAATCAGTCATCCATCCCCGTGGCACAGCAGGTATGGTCGGCGTCGCAGGCACGTTTTTCGGTCTTGTCGCCGGTGCTATTTTAATCTTTCACCGAGGTGGGTTTGATGCCCGTGGCACGTGGTGGAAACGGGCTGTGCGCTTTGCGGTGGGTGTGATCGGCCTGATGATCTTGTGGTGGGGACTGCGCATGGTGTTCCCGCGGGATACGGCGCTCTTATCACAAGTGTTGCGTTACCTGCGCTATGCCCTCACCGGCTTTTGGGTGACTTACGGCGCCCCGTGGGTGTTTAGCAAATTAGGACTGATAAATACCACCAAAGTTCCTGAGCAATCCGGGGCACAAATTAGAAATTAAGGGTCGAGTCTCGCATTAATACAATTGCTTGATTGCAAGACCTTCCCCCTTCGCTCGAAAGGTTGTCCCCAGACGAATAATACTGTCGAACGTTGGTCCCTAAAATCTATTTTGGTGGAGCCAGCTGAATTCGGGCCGTCTTTTTCGTGGAGTTCCTTCTTCTCCAGGTACGCCAATTTTCAATACGCAGACCAGTTCATGATCCGCCGGAATGCCAAGGAGTTTTTCAGCCTGTTTTTTCGCCTCGCCCCAATAGGAGACGATTCCGGTACCAAGGCCGTCTGCGACCGCTGCCAGAGATATGTTTTCGACACAGAGCCACGCACTTGGTGCCTGTTCTAAGCCACAGCATACGGCAACAACGCTTGCATTTTCGAATGATTTCTTCTGGGAGATAGCCCTTTCTTCTACCTCTTTCTGAGTTTCTCTAGCTTGAGGAGGGAATTTTCGATTCAGCTGGTACTTGATTTCAGAGAGTTGATCAATAATTTTCTCATCATCGACAATGATGAATTCCCAGGGTTGGCGGTTTCCGCCGGAGGGCGCCTTTGCTCCCGCAAGGATAAACTTTCGTATTTGATCTTCCGTCGCTTTTTTCTTGTACACCCGAATCGTTCTTCTCTTTTCAATTGCCTCATAAACGTCCATAATAAACCTCCTTATCTCTCAATGTTTCATTGGAATTTCAGGGTTCGAGGATTCTAGGGGTCAAGGGGTTAAGATTCGAATGTGGAAAGTGGGTGCTGGAGTGTAGGTTTGGCCATCTTCTACTCTCTACGATCTACCTTCTGGCGCTGGACCCCTTGAATCTTTGGTCCCTATTTTGCCACATTATCCTGGTTCCCGCATCTCGTTTCAAAACTTTCTTTCAAGTGAAATTCTTACTTCCAATAATTTTCAGTGTGGTATAGAATACAAACCACAGGGGAGGGAGACTTCATGAATCGTTTAGGTGTCGAAGATTTAAGTGAGGAGCAGAGGGTTAATGCGGCGAAGGTAATCGTCAAAAGCTGTATGAATGTTAAAAGCGGCGAAAAAGTCCTTCTTATCGTTCAGAACGATGAAAAGCGGAAACTGGTAGGCAAGTATCTTGAGGCCGAAGTTCGGCGTCTACAGGCCATTCCCACGGTCATTTTTGTAGAGGATAGTGAGATGAAAGCGGAGCCCCCGAAAAGAGTGGTTGATGCAATGATGACGAGCGATGTTATACTGGCCACGCTGAATCTCGACAACACCCAAATCATCGCTCACACGAAAGCAAGAAATGTAGCCACTAATGAAAAAAAGGCGCGTTTCGGCATGGCGCCTGTTCTCTCGCCCAATATCACACACGATGACATCATGAAAATTCGAGAGCGTACGGAAAAAGTCGCAAGGATCATGGAAAGCGGTAAGATCGCGCGTATTACCAGCCCCGATGGGACGGACCTCACCTTTAGCGTGGAAGGAAGAAAATGCGAGCGGTTGAGAGCGTCGATGTGGGAGCCAGGCGAATGGGGCGCTGTACCGCTTTATGCCGAGGCGGTACTAGCCCCTGTCGAAGGCACTGCGAACGGTAAATATGTGGTAAATGGATTTTTCGAGTATGTGGGAAGGGTCGCGAGACCTTTTGTCTGGATTATAAAGAACGGCAGGATTGTGGAAGTTGTGGGTGACGGGCCGGAGGCAGAGAAGTGCCGGAAAATCCTCACCGCTGCGGATGAAAATGGGACCAACATCGCTGAACTTGGCGTTGCCACCAACCACGTACTGACGTATGAAGGTTTCTCTGGGACTATTACGGATAAAATGATTTTAGGCACGCTTCACATCGCCTGCGGAAAGAATACGACATTCGTCGGAGGCCATGTCTACAGCAATATCCATCATGATGCCGTGAGCGGCGGGATGACGCTCAAAATTGATGGGAAGAAGATAATCGAAAGCGGCAAATGGTTGCTTGATCAGTATTAAATATATGCAGAAGGAGAGGAGGTAGGTTCTAAAACAACTTCACAGTCACTTCCCTGCAAACTTCAGTCCGATGGTTCCGAAGATGATCAGCGTAATAAACGCAAGCCTTAAAAAATCTCTTGACTCCCCCAGAAAGAACATCCCGAAGAGAACGGTGCCGGCGGCTCCGATTCCTGTGAAAACCACATAGGCGGTCCCCACCGGGATGGATTTAAGGGCAGTGGATAGAAAGAAGAAACTGGCTATTGTCGCTGTCAACATCCACACGCTCGGCCAGACCCGAGTCAAGCCTTCCGTATATTTCAAACTGATTGCCCATCCGATCTCAATGATTCCCGCAATGATTAAAAACAGCCAGGCCATATTCGAATTCTTCTCCCTTTGAAGAAACAAGATAGATGAAGAGAAAAGACTTTGGTAGATTTTTAAATTTTTTTCATAAAAAAACCAGTGTCCGGCCCATCTTAATTTCTCTGCTCCTTTTGGTATAGCTTCTTTCCGCCGGAAGGCTTCTCACTCTTTTCTGAAAAACTCTTCTTGCAGTGACTTGATCCTTTTGTCCTTTTCCTCTTGCGTCATGCCCTTCGAGCCCAATATCCTCTTCTCGGCCGCACGAAGCCCCGTCCTTGACGGCAGGCGTGAAGAAGTGGGGCTCAGGAGAACCGGAAGCAAGCTCCAGGCTTCAGGCTGGGGCTTCGAGAAGTTCGTGTTTAATACCACGGGAGATGAGTTACGGTGAAATAGCCTCTTTCGTTGATTCCTATGTTATAATTTGTCTTGACAATTCCTAAGAATCTTAATGTAATGAGACGTATTTTTGAGATATATAGAGATTCTTAACCGCTGTCATTTATTACGGACACAGGTCACTGACAGGGGGCACGTTATTTTCTATTAGGAGGAGGCATTGGTAGAGGAAAAAATTAAGGATGCGACAAAGATTTTGAATCTTTTAAGATCGATGTCCGGCTATAAACCCCATTTTGAGGTCATCGGTAATTATCGACTCATTGACGATGGCATCCAGCCCGAGGCTACCATTATGCTTCGGGCCAACGGGAAAGAGATGCACGAAGCGGACACAGGGGTGGGGCCGGTGGATGCCTTAGCAAAGGTACTGAAAAAATCGCTCAAATCGATCTTTCCTGAGATTGATCGGGTGAAACTGGTCGATTTCAGTTCCAGAATCTTTGATCCGGGCGCCGGAACCGCAGCGGGTGTGGAGGTCGAGATTCTGTTTAGCAATGGGGAGGATGCATGGAGGGTGAAAGCATTTTCAGAAAATATATGCAAAGCCTCCTTTCTGGCATTGGTGGATGGATTTGAATATGGGATTTATATCTTCAGCGAGAAGAAAGATTAGGTGACCAAAATCCAAACATCAAATGACAAATTTGGAATTCCAAAGGAATCGCAAATGAGAAAGGTACCGAGAAGGATGGATGGGTGGAATATGGGGTTGAAAAAAACGTTTTTGTTCTTAAGCGTTACTTCATTTGATTATTCCAGAATTATCCTTAATTAGACGTTGGGCTTCGACATTTGGCATGAGGCTATCGGGATAGATGGGAGACATTATGGATCGTGCGAAGATTGAGGAAATCATCAAGGAGAAAGCCAAGGAGGGGAGACTTCCCTGCGCAATGTGCTTTAAAATTGCAGAGGATTTTGGAATTTCGAAGAAGGAGATGGGGAAGATCCTGAATGAGATGAAGGTCAAAATTAGCCAATGCCAGCTGGGGTGTTTTGAATAATTCTCGATTTGGCGACCGCGAGGAGTTCACATTATGAATTCAGTCGTTGTTCTCATCATAGGCTTTCTCGTTTTTTTCATCGGTTACCGCTTCTACGCAAAGTACATTGATGCGAAAATCATCAAATCTGACCCGAAGAGAACCACCCCGGCAAAGATGTATATGGACGGGGTAGAATTCATGCCCACGAGTAAGAACATCCTCTTCGGTTATCAATTCAAATCCATCGCTGGCGCGGCCCCTGTGATCGGGCCTATTCTTGCTATTCAATGGGGATGGCTTCCCGCATTGCTGTGGCTCTTGCTGGGTGCGTTCTTTATCGGCTGGGTTCATGACTACTCGAGCGCCGTGGTGGCCATGCGAAATGAAGGAGCTTCCTTTGGCGGATTAAGCTACAAATTGATCTCGCCGCGGGCTCGGATCATTCTACTCTGCTTTATCTATTTCTTTCTGCTTCTCATCGCGGGCGCCTTCGGAGCAATCGTTGTCAATGCAGCCATCGGGCAGAAAAGTTCTCCCATGGCATGGCTTTTTTTCACCATAGGTGGAGTTCTTGCTGGGCAGATGATCTATCGCTGGAGGAAGGATATTATTCTGACCACTGTTGTCACAGTTGCCATTTCGTTGTTCGGGATATGGCTTGGATCCGTTGCTCCCTCTAACAACATTCTCGGAGAAGGAATTGCTAATAGTCGACTTGTTTGGGCGATCGCCGCACTCATTTTCTGTTACTTCGCAGCTGTTTTACCGATCTGGAGGTTTGCCCTTCCCATTAACTATGTCACTTCCTACATTATTTTCTTGGGTCTCTTATTCGGGATCATTGGAGTTTTTGTGCTCCATCCTAATTTCACACTCCCGGCCTATACCGGTTTTGACATCAACATCGGGCCTCTTTGGCCCATCATGTTTGTAACCATCGGTTGCGGGGCAGTGTCCGGATGGCACAGTATTGTTTCAAGTTCAGGTACGGCCAGGCAATTAGAGTACGAAACAGATGCCCGTCCAGTGGGAGGCGGGGTGATGTTTGTGGAGATGATGCTTGGCGTGTTCGCTCTGGTCATCGCCGGAACGATATATGCCTCGTCTTCGGAATATACGGCCGCCATTGCCAAAGGGCCTATCGACATCTTTGCAGCAGGTGTCGGGAAATTCCTGGGCGCGTTGGGGATGCCGGCTGCCATCGGGAAATCTTATGGTAGCGTTATGTTAATCGTCCTGGCAGTTACCATCCTGCAGCTTGTGATTCGATTCATGAGAGTGGCCACTTCTGAAATGTTGGGCGATATCAGCCCCATCTTTAAGAATGTCCATATCGGTACCATTATTGCCAGCCTTCTCACGCTGGCCCTGACCTTGACAGGATGGTGGCAATATCTCTGGATCCTTTTTGGAGGGGCTAACCAGTTGATGGCGTCCATGGCGCTGATGCTGGTGACAGCGTGGTTAATGTCCCAGGGGAAACCGTATGGATGGACCTTCTACCCAATGATTTTTATGTTTTTCACGACCACGACTGCTCTCATCGTCACCTCTTATAGGCTTTTCAAACAGGTTTATTCAGGGGCGGTTAAAGGAGAGGCATTGGTGGGGAACATACTGATGATTTTAGTTGGAATCTTCCTGGTTATTGCCGCGATCATTCTGGCTGTGGAAGGAATCAAGGCGTTTAGCCGATATCGGGCTTTAAGAGCTCAACCTGCCGCAGCCGTGGCTTAGGAAGTTTCAGGCTGAAGTTTTTAGTGTTTGAAGTTCATGTATGAAGCCTAAAACCGGTAATCTGAAACTTTAGAATTTTGCGACGATCTGTAACCCTCATTTGTCGGGAGCGGGGTGGGCATCGGCAGTCAATGTTCATGCCCACATGAAATTTTGGAAGGAGAAAGATTTATGCCGGAGGAAGAAAAAAAGAAAAGGGGATTTTTTCAGGCGATCAAGGAGTTCGTCTATGGGATGGCAGCTCACGACTCGTACCGGTTTGCTATGAAGACGAGGGCGAGCATGGAGCACCTCTTCATCCTGATCACCATGGGAGACATGCTGGGCGTGCCGATTCTACCCCCGTATTATTCCTTGCGCTTGCTGCCCTACGTGGTTCCCCAGATTTCTACCTGGAAGCGGAGAATGCTGAGGGAAAAAGATTTCACGGATGGCTTGGCCTGAAAGGCCAACGAACATTTATTGGGTCCATCGGGTTTATTGAGTTCATAGGGTTTTTAGAGTTATGAAATCATTAAACACAAGAAACCCAAAAGACCCAATAACCCAAGTAACCCGATAACCGAGAAAGGGGTGATTGGCATTCCATTAGCAGATATATTTGAAAAGTATCCGGATCGGCGGTACATCATGTTCGGCGGAAAGGGAGGTTTGGGAAAGACTACTTTCTCCGCTGCTACGGCCTATTATTTGGCCAAAAAAGGGAAAAAGGTTTTGGTTTTCTCTGTTGATCCGCAGGCCTCATTAACCGATATCTTCGAAAGGGATATCTTTGGCAAGGGGCCAACAGAGATCATTCCCAACCTCTATGCACAAGAGATCGATGCCGACCGTCGTGTGAAAGAATATCAGCAAGAGATTAGACAGAAGATCTTCGATATGTATGGAATGAATAAGATTCCAGAAGAAATCGAGAGCTATATTCAGGCTGCTGCGGCAGAGCCCGCCATGGAGGAAAGTGCCATTTTTGATGAGGTGGTGGATATTGTCGTCAAAGGAGGCTACGACTACTACATTTACGATTTGGTGCCGTTAGGTCATGCACTTTACTATTTGAGCATGGCATCCGTCTACGACGCCTGGATTGATAAAATCACTGGTCTTCGAGAACAGATGAGGGAATACGATCAGGTGGCGGCTGTGATGCAGCGGGAAAAAAAATTGGATGAAGACGCCATCTTGAAAGAACTTCTTTATATCAAAGAACGCATCCACAAATCCTCAAGCATCCTGACGGACAAACAGAAGACGGCCTTCTTTTTTGTTTTGACCGCTGAGGAGATGATCATTAAGGACACCTTAAAGGCGGCAGAACTTTTTGCTAAATTTGATGTCCCCTTGAGCGGCTATATCATCAACCGGGTCTTACCTTCTGACTTAAAAGGGAAAAATATTCCCGAATATTTAAAAAATCGTCTCACTATGGAGGAACATTACCTGAGGGTGATTGACACCACTTTTGATAAACAGATTTTAGCATCTGTGCCTGAGATGGAACGAGATGTAACCGGCCTTGCCATGATTGAAAAGATGGCCAATGCCATGTTCGGATGAATTGGTTTATGATTGGTAGCAAATATCAGGTTGCTCCTCACCCCTGCCTACCGGCGGGCTGGCGGTCCCGACCGAGGGCGGGACAGGCAGGCTTCTTCTCTCCAGCGGAGACCGTGCCACCCGCATCCAAAGCAGAGGAACCTGATTGCCTGCTCCAACAAAACTTTCTCTAAATTGCCATTATGCCACAGTTTCGGAGCAGAGGAGGGTGGTGAAGGGTTGGAGATAAACCATGAACTGTATTACAACCAATATGGATAAATTCATGAAGAATCACCCTCGTTTGAAATATATCTTTTTTGGGGGGAAAGGAGGTGTTGGAAAGACCGTCATGGCAGGGGCAGCAGCCCTGTGGTCCGCCAAACAAGGAAAGAAGACTTTGTTAGCATCGACCAACCCTGTCCATAGCCTTTCTAACCTATTAGAAAAAGATGTCTTTGGAAAAGCAGCCATCGTCTGCGACGAACAAAAATGCTATGCCTTCGAGATCGATACACGGGATACGATCGAACGGTCCAAACGAGAAATCCGCGAGAAGATCAACTGGTTTCTAAAATTTGCAGATATCACGACCAAAGCAGAAGATTTCATCGAATCGGCCACTATGAATCCTGCCTTTGAAGAGTCGGCTATGTTTGAAAATATGGTGGATCTCATGTTCAAGGATGAATATGATTTTTACGTCTTCGATACTGCCCCCACAGCGAATGCGAGGCGTCTTCTTGGGATGTCAAAAGTCTATTCCCTTTGGGTCGAGAAGATGCTAAAAAGCCGGGAAGAGGCCAGGTCGCTGAGAGACATGCTCTCCTTCTCGAAAAAAGAAGAAAAGGATCCTCTCCTAGATTATCTTTTGAGCTTCAAGGATAGAATGGCCAATGCCAAGGGCCTGTTAACTGACGAAGCCCTGACGGCCTTCTTTTTCGTGACCTTACCTGAGAGCCTTCCCATTGCGGTCATCACCCGCTTCATCCATTGGTTCGAGGAATTTGGAATTCCTGTTGGCGGCGTGGTGGTCAACGGAGTCATTCAAAAGGATCAGGTCGGAAAAGACGCTGTGGAGTTCGTCCTCAACCGAATCCAAATGCAAGATGAGCATATGGAAGAGGTTTGGATGATATTCAAAGACAAGGTCAGGGCGATTGTTCCTTTATTCGAAACAGAAGTGAAGGGCCCAAAGATGTTAAATCGAACAATTGAATATCTTTTTAGGCCATCTTCTCTTTAAATGCACACCTGAACTAATCCCTTTCGATGCTCCGAAGTTGGTGCCTTTTCTTGTCAAAACAGACATTTTTTGCTCGAATGGTGAAATATTGTCATATTAGAACTGACGAGAGCTTAAGGCAATGGTAAGTTAATCTGTTGAAATCATGGTTGTTTTTAATATAGTTGAATTTGGTATGGAAATTGCTCAGAGTAAACATGCGTTAACTTCTTGTTTTCATTTAATTTTTAAACTGAAGGGATAAAGATGTTCGGGTTGTTGCAACTTTTGCTTGCTGTTTTTGCCATTTATAGTGCTCTCGAATTTCCGGAAGAACTGAAGCTTTTCATCCCTCTGGGTTGTCTTATTGCGATGCTCGTGGTAAGCAGAGCTGAAAAAAGAAAGTCTGAGAAAAAAACGGCAAGGAAGAGTTTCTTGCAATCCGAAATCGACAAGGCCTCGAAGAAGGAATCTACAGCGATCAAAGATCAGGATTTTTCCACCATCGAGTCACTGCTCTGGCCAAAAAGTGAATTGTTATTGATCGATACCGTTCATTCCGTCTTTAAGGATCTGGGATTCAAGGTATCTACCGGGATCTACTACCAATCCGTGGATCGAATTGTGAAAATCCCTAAGACCCGCATCGCTTTTGGAGTACAGATTCTGATGAGTGAAGGAGAAGTGGAGGGAAACCATCCCAAGATCAACCGGGCGCTGCAGTTTGAGAAAGAGAAAATGGAGGATGAGAAGTCGTTGATCATTGCGAGCACCCATATCGGCCTCCCACTTTCTGAGCGAAGCCAGGTGAGTCATATCTCCAAAGAGCTGAGTCATTTCTTAAGCCGGCACCATATGAGTTTGATTACCACGCATCACCTATACGATCTCTGGCAGAAGTCGAAAAAAGGAGAGATTGATATCTTGGGTTTCTTTGAACAAGTCTATTCGCACTCTGAAGAGACCTTCCCATCAAAAGGGAATTCGAATTCTCAATCGCCTTTATTCAACCTCCCCGCCTAATAAACCCTCGGTCCGTTCCTTCCCCAAGCTAGTGAGGAAAACTTTCGGTTTTATGGCCCTTCCGTTATAATAAGAATAATGAAAGTCAAAGAAATCTTTGCAAAGACCATTCTGACCAAGACCGCCATCCCCGGCTTCGATTACTGTATCAATCCGTACGTAGGTTGCGGTCATGGCTGCCGGTACTGTTATGCCAGTTTCATGAAGCGTTTCACCGGTCACCCGGAGCCTTGGGGAGAATTCGTCGATGTGAAGGTAAACGCTCCCTACTTGCTGAGAAAACAGCTAAAAAGGGCAAGGCATGGGGTTGTTGCCCTCAGTACAGTGACCGACCCCTACCAGCCTCTGGAGAGGAAGTATCAACTGACTCGAAAATGTTTGGAAGCCCTTCTGGATGCTCAGCTTTCAGTGGATCTATTGACGCGATCCCCTCTTTGTTTAAGAGACATGGATTTATTTAAACGATTCAAAAGAATTGAAGTGGGTTTCTCCATTACCACCCACGATGAGGGGATCAAGAGGATTTTTGAACCTTGCTCTCCTTCAATTCTGTCTCGAGTCAATGCCCTGAGGGCCCTCCGTCAGGAAAAGATCGGGACCTATGCTTTTATCGGTCCCCTGCTTCCTTTAGATCCGAAACCTCTGGTGGCGATGTTGGATGGGTTAGCTGACGAAGTCCTGATCGATCGAATGAATTATCCGAATAGGGTGAAGGCGATTTATCGCAAAGCAAGGTTGGATCGGTATCTGGAAGAGAATTATTTTCATCTGGCTGGAATGGAGCTGAAAGAGCGTTTTGAGAAAAAGGGAATTCCTGTTTCGGTAATATTTTGAAAAAGTTCAAATGTCAAAATCCGAATGTCAAAAAATTTCAAAGTTCAAGACCAAACTTTTTGGACATTTGTGCTTTGGAATTGATTTGACATTTGAACCTTGAAATTTGACATTTGTTGAGGGGAGTAGCACCATGACCATCGGCAGATTTGGATTGAGAAGAAGAGATTATGATTTCCCACCTTTCAGGCCGCCCAGCGAAGCGAACAGCCTTCTTCTAAGGGTGACCCGAGGATGTCCCTGGAACCGGTGTGCTTTCTGTTCGATGTATAAAGGGATGAAGTTCGAAATTAGAGAGATCGAAGAGATTCTCGAAGATATCGAGTCAGCAAGAAATCTTTATGGGGATAGGGTCAGGACGATTTTTATTGGAGATTCCGATAGCCTTGTGGCGAAGACCGAGATGTTGGTCAAAATTTTGAACACCTTATTTTCCTCCTTTCCCCATATCGAGCGGATGACCAGTTATGCGCGAGCCAAGACCATTGCCAAGAAACCTTTAGAGGATTTGATAAAAATCCGTGAAGCGGGTTTAACCAGACTCCATGTCGGGCTTGAGACCGGCGATCAGGACCTCCTCAAGGCGATTGAAAAAGGGGCAACCCCGGAAGAGATGGTCGAAGCAGGGAGAAAAGCGAAAAAAGCTGGGTTTGAGTGTTCTTTGTATGTTTTGTTAGGGATTGGCGGTGAAGAAAAATGGGAACAACATGCGAGGGGCACAGCAGAGGTGTTGAATCGAATCGATCCCCATTTCATCCGTGTTCGGACCTTTGTTCCCCAACCCAACTCTCCGCTCTACGAGGCCATGACGGAGGGTCGTTTCCAACTGGCTTCGCCAGAAACGATATTAAAGGAAACAAAGCTGCTATTAGAGGGGCTTCACGTGACCTCTCAATTTTTGAGCGATCATATTTCCAATCTCCTTCCCCTCCACGGAAACCTCCCCGAAGATAAGGAGAGAATGATTCAGATGATCGGGGAGGCTTTAAAAGAGCTCAAAGAAAATGATTCTTTGAGGGAAGAGATGGAGATACGAAGGCACCTGACCAACCTCTAATTCAGGGTTCCAGGGGTGAAGGATTCTAGGGGTCAAGAAAGATAAAGAAATAGGAGTATTGAAGAAAAAATAGAGCGTCAAGAAGAATTTAAAAAGCTCTAAGAGACTTTTTACCAGTGGTCACGCTAAATTCTTGGAAACTCGGACCCTTGAACCCTCGAATCCTAGAACCCTTTATTTGGAGCCGCAGGTGGAGCAGGTGGTGGCGGAGCAGGTTCCGCAGGAGGAGCCGGCGGTGCTCTTAAACTTCCCTCCGACGGAAAAAGCAAAAGCGGACATCACCCGGTGAACTTTTTTGCTCTTACATTTAGGGCAGGCAATCTTTTCAGAGGTATTCAACACCAATTTTTCAAATTCGTTCTGGCATTGCCCACAGTGATACTCATAAATAGGCATCTCACGAGCTCCTTTTAAGTTCATCGTAACATTTTCTTATTCGATCAGCAAGGGAGCCCGCTTCTTTTGCGGCCTTGAGACCCTTCTCTTCTTTCAAGTCGGAAGCGATCTTTTTGCAGACCTCTTCTACTTTTCTCAAATAGTCCTTTTTCAGTTTTCCATCTAATTTGGCGCGAGCCAGCTTGGAAAAATAGGATAAGGACTTTGAATAAGCATTCCTATAGTATTCGATCATCCCGAGGCTGAAATTCAGCAGGAATTGAAGACCGCCGTCATGAGGGTCTATTTCCAGCGCCTTTGCAAAATAGTTTGACGAAAGGTCGTAATGTCCGCTCCGCAGATAGCTTACACCCGCGAACCGATAGGCATCCAAAAACCCTCTTTTGAACATCACCTTGAAAAGTTCTTTCGTCTTTTTGGGACCATAAACCTTATGCAGAAGCGTCAGATTTTCCAGAAGGAAACGGACCAAAAAGGCATTTTTCGAGCTCTCTTTGAAAAGATCGATGAGTTGTGCCGTCGCATCTTTGAAAAGAGACCGGGTCTCCAGCATCCCTTCGGCCACACCCTGCTCGGCCTTCAGAATAATTCGTTCGAACAGTTGAAGGTAATCCCTTTCGTACTCGGATTTCCCGAACTTCGCCTTGTATTGAAGATACCTGGGCCGGTAGACTTCCATTTGATAGAAGTTCTCTCTCAATTTCATGGCTTCGTGGAAAATCGACCCAATCACCAAGTCGAGAAGCCACTCGTTCTTCTGGATCGGTTCTTTCCCTTTATATCGAAAGAAGGAATGACACTGCTCCTTCAAATTATAGAGGACGCTCTGGCCTTTGTCATCCACCCAAACGCCAATATCTGAGAAACGGAGGCGACCCTCGTTATATTTCTTGAGGATTTCTTGAAAAGCGACCTCCGAGAGGAGAAGTCCCCGTACAATTTCCAGTATATTTCTATCCCCTGTCACTTTGAGTTTCCTTTCCTTCCATTTACCCTCTTATCGTCCAATATAGCAGGTCAAACTCCTTTTGTGAAGTCCGCAAATTTGTTGAAAAATATTGACGCAATAAATCAAAAAAAGTTATATAATAAATTTAATTCGTGAAAGGAGGGAATGGCGATGGCAGTCAGGATAGGGATTAACGGATTTGGCAGAATTGGCCGAAATTTCCTGCGAGCAGGTGTGAATCGGAAGGAGTTGGAATTTGTGGCGGTCAACGATCTCACCGATGCGCAGACATTGGCCCACCTATTAAAATACGATTCCGTCCATGGAAAATTTGGTTCACGGATAGAGACGAAGAGGGATGCCATCTCGATCGACGGGAAAGAGGTGAAGGTCTTTGCGCTCAAAGACCCAGGTCAGCTTCCCTGGAAGGACTTGGGAGTGGATGCGGTACTGGAAAGCACGGGGAGGTTTACAGATCGTGCGGGCGGCACAAAACATATGGAGGCGGGTGCGAAAAAAGTGGTGGTGTCTGCCCCGGCCAAAGACCCGGATGTTTCTTTGGTCCTGGGAGTCAATGAGAAGGATTATAATCCTTCAAAACATCACATCATTTCGATGGGATCTTGCACCACGAACTGTCTTGCTCCGATTGCCAAGATATTGGTAGATGAGTTCGGGGTGGAATATGGACTGATGACCACCATTCACGCCTATACCAACGATCAGGTGATTCTCGATTTTCCACACAAGGATCTCCGCAGGGCCAGGGCAGCTGGAATGTCCATGATTCCAACCACCACAGGGGCGGCCACCGCCCTCTCCCTGGTCATCCCGGAATTGAAAGGAAAGATGGACGGGATGGCCATCCGGGTGCCTACACCGAATGTTTCCGTGGTCGACTTGGTAGCGAGGTTGAACCGGGAGACGACGGTAGAAGAGGTGAATAAGGTTTTAAAGTCCTATGCGGACGGGAAATTAAAAGGAATCTTGAGCTTTTGTGAGGAGCCCCTCGTCTCCATTGACTTTAACGGTAATCCCCATTCCTCCATTGTGGATGGTCCCTCAACGAAGGTGATCGGTGGAAAACTGGTGAAAATTATCTCCTGGTATGATAACGAATGGGGGTTTTCCAATCGGCTGGTAGAGTTGTTTCTGTATCTTTTCGGGAAGAAGTAAGGGGTGCTAAGAAACCATTCTTTCACCCGTAATGGGCTTAATGTCAAATGCCAAAGTTCGCACGAAGTGACGAACCAAAGGTGAGTCAAGTTCAAATGAAGCTCAAAATCCAAGTGATTAAAATTTTGGCATGAAGTTGTTTGTTATTGATTTGAACTTTAAAGTTCGAACTTTGCACTTGAATTCAGCGTAATAGATGGATAGGAATAGGTTATGGCAATTCGAAGGGTGGATCAGATCGAGCTGAAGGGGAAACGGGTATTCATTCGAGTCGATTTTAATGTTCCACAAGACGAGAAAGGCAACATTACGGATGATACTCGAATTCTGCTTTCCCTTCCAACGATTCGGTTTGTCAGTGAAGCCGGGGGGAAGGTGATCCTCGCCTCCCATCTAGGGAGACCAAAGGGAAAAAAGGATCCTAAATTTAGTTTGGCCCCGGTTGCCAAAAGGTTATCTGAACTCTTGCGGAAAAAAGTGGCTTTGGCCACGGACTGCATTGGACAAGAGGTCCAAAAACAGGTTGAAGGGTTGAAAGAGGGGGAGGTCCTCCTCCTGGAGAACCTTAGGTTCCATCCTGAGGAGGAGAAAAATCAAGAAGCTTTTTCAAAAGCCCTGGCCTCTCTCTGCGATGTTTATGTCAATGATGCCTTTGGGACTGCCCACCGGGCTCACGCCTCCACAGAGGGAATGACACGATTTGTGAAGACTGTGGCAGCGGGTTTTTTAATGATGAAAGAGGTTGAGAGCCTCGAGAAGGCCCTGGTAAATCCACAAAAGCCTTATGTGGCGATTCTCGGCGGGGCAAAGGTTTCCGATAAGATTGGCGTCATCCAAAACCTTCTGGACAAGGTAACCACGCTCCTAATCGGGGGAGGGATGGCCTATACCTTCCTCAAGGCTGAGAGATTCCAGGTGGGAAAATCACTTGTCGAAGAGGACCAGATTGACTTCTCGCGTAACTTGTTGGAAAAAGCGAAGGCGAAGATTACTTTTCTCCTCCCCTCTGATCACGTCGCTGCCGAGCGAATGGATATTCAGTCGAAGAGAGAGGTTGTCAAGAACGACAAAATTCCTTCGGGATGGATCTGCTTGGATATCGGTCCGGAAACGGTAAAGTCCTTTTCAAAAGAGATCGATGCTGCAAAAACGATTGTATGGAATGGACCCATGGGCGTCTTCGAATTGAGGCCCTTCAGTCAGGGGACTTTTGCCATTGCTAAGGCGATCGCTCGCTCCACCGCCTTCAGTATCGTGGGAGGAGGAGATTCTGTGGCGGCGGTGAACCAGGCAGGGGTAGCGAATCGCATCAGCCACATTTCTACGGGAGGCGGGGCATCCCTCGAATTCCTTGAAGGGAAGAAGTTGCCAGGCATCGAGGCCCTGAGAAAGGCATGAAAAGCTTGTCTATATAATCGGTCCTTAATCGGTGTCATTAGAGGTTTCTGGAGTTTTTCGGGAATCTCCTTGAGGAGGGGGATAATGGCGAGATTACCCTTCATCGCCGGAAATTGGAAGATGAACAAAACAGTGGGAGAGGCCGTCGATCTTGTCAGAGAACTGCAAGAAGCCATTTCAGGGGTTAAAGAAGTGGAAGTGGCTGTCGCCCCCCCGTTTACGGCGCTTTACGCTGTCCGGAGGGAGCTCGAAGGTAGTCGCATTCGTCTTGCTGCCCAGAATCTTTACTGGGAGGAGAAGGGGGCCTTCACCGGTGAAATCTCTCCTCTCATGCTCAAGGAAGTGGGTTGTGACTATGTCATTATCGGTCACTCTGAAAGACGGCAGTATTTTGGAGAGACGGACGAGACGGTGAATCGAAGGATCAAGGCAGCCCTCGCCCAGGGTTTGAAGGTGATCTTCTGCATAGGCGAGACCTTGAAGGAAAGGGAAGAGGGAAGGACGTTTTTGGTGATCGAGAGGCAGATAGAAGGCGGATTGAAGGGATTGGGCGATAATGAAATGAGAGATATTGTGATCGCTTACGAACCCGTTTGGGCTATCGGTACGGGCAAGACGGCCACTCCGGAACAGGCTGAAGAGGTGCATCGGTTCATCAGGGGAAAGGTGGAGAAGCTTTATTCACGAAAGGTCTCAGAGGAAATGCGGATCCAATACGGCGGGAGCGTGACCCCGGAAAATATCAAAGGCCTGATGAACCAGCCGAATATCGACGGGGCGTTGGTAGGAGGAACGAGTCTGAAAGCGGAATCCTTCTCAAAGATTGTCAGATTCAAAGAATTGTGATATAGGTTTTAAGCGAAGAAAGGACTGGGTTTATGACATTCATCGTTGTTCTGCATGTTTTAGTCTGCATTGCGCTCATTTTGATCGTGCTCCTTCAAGCGGGAAAGGGAGCAGAGATGGGAGCTGCATTCGGAGGAGCGAGTCAGACCATTTTCGGAAGTGCCGGAGCGATGGGGTTTCTTTCTAAGCTGACTACGGTCGCTGCCATCATTTTTATGCTCACGTCGCTTCTTCTCACCTTCTCCTCAACAAAAAGGGCTTCTACGATCATGAGGGAAAGGCCGGCTCCCTCGGTCCCCGCAGCACCCTTTGGGGGGCCAGTTCAGCCTCAGGTGCCCGTGCCTGAGCCGAAGAAATAGGTTTGCCCCAACTTTTCAATGCCGAAGTGGTGGAATTGGTAGACACGCCATCTTGAGGGGGTGGTGGGTAATCCCCGTGGGGGTTCAAATCCCCCCTTCGGCACCATGGAACGAATAACAGGAGGAGAGGCGAGAAGACCCCTCCTCTTTGTTATTTTAGAGAAACGAATGATTCAAATGATGGCGAATTCGATGAAGAGAGTTGAATTTGACAGTTGACGTTGGTTTTATTCGCTGTCATTCGTCCTGTTCGTCATGAGTGTCTCCGTGGATCAAAATTCTCTTGAAGTCGTGACTGGGATCCAGGCGGCCGTCAAAGCCTCGGCGCTCTGCCGAAGAATAAGGGCCGACCTTGTGGGTGGAGAATCCATCCTGAAGAGCGACAGAAGCCCTGTGACCGTTGCCGATTATGGGTCTCAGGCAATCATTTGTAAATTGATCAGAGAAAGATTTCCCAATGATACGATTGTGGCAGAGGAAGACTCAAAGGAGTTGAGGAGACCGACTCATTCAAAGATCCTCGAGCAAGTCACAACCTACGTGAATGCCTTCATTCCGACTTCCTCTTCGAAGGAGGTCTGTTCGTGGATTGATTTTAGTTCCAATACGGTCACCGGTCGTTTTTGGGCTTTAGACCCCATTGATGGAACCAAGGGGTTTCTCAGAGGAGATCAATACGCCATTGCCTTGGCGCTTGTCGAGGACGGTATGGTGAAATTGGGGATATTAGCCTGTCCCAATCTCTATGCAGATATCGCCCATCCCCTTGGGGAGAAAGGATGCCTTTTTCTCGCATTGAGGGGAAGGGGTTCAGTGCAGCTGGACAAAAATGGGTCAAACCAACGGACCATCTCCGTCCACAAGACAAAAAATCCGTCTGAGGCAACCATCACGGAGAGCGTTGAGGCAGACCATGCAGATCATCTTACGCATCAACACCTTGCGGAGAGATTGAATATCACAAAACCCTCCATTAGAATGGATAGTCAGGCGAAATACGGGATTTTAGCGAGAGGGGAAGTCACGCTCTATCTAAGAGTTCCATCCCTTGCCGAGCCGGGGTATAAAGAAAACATTTGGGACCATGCCGCAGGATCGATCATCGCCGAAGAGGCGGGAGGTAAGGTGACAGACGTTTTGGGACGCCCGTTAGATTTCTCATGTGGGATAAAGATGGTGAAGAATCACGGCATTTTGGTAACCAATGGGGTTTTGCACGATGTGGTTCTAAAGGCGCTTGAGATGTGATAAAGCTAATTGCAATTTCAGATCAATGACAAATTCCAGAACTTTTATTCTCAAATATGTGTTATGGAGAATTGTTCGGTCATTTGGATTTTGAGTTTAATTTGAACTTTGGACTTTGGCATTTGACATTTTGCTAAGAGGAAGGATGCTAAAATGGAGAGAAGCTTCTCAAAGGTTGTCAAGTCAGAGATCCCTGAAGGGGGTGTGCTAATTTCGGTGGGGCTGCCGGGTAGTTGGAAAAGTCCGGTGACGGAGGAGATTGCAAGATTGAAAGGGTTTCAGATTCTACGATCCGATATGATCCGGGTGGAAGTCCTAAAGGGTGAGGACATCTTCGACAATAAGGTCGCTTCCGACCCGGACAGGAGGAAGAGAGTCTACGAAGAGATGTTCAGACGGGCAGAGAAGACATTGAAAGAAACTCAGGATGGGCTGATTTTGGATGCCACTTTTTTCACTCAGGAGTTGAGATCGAGGGCCGCTGAGTTGGCTGAGAAGGCCGGTCGGGCTCTCATCATCGCCGAGTGCGTCTGCACGGAGGAAAAGTCCCTTGAGCGAATTTCGAAGAGGACAAAAGAGAACTATGAGTCGAACGCGTTAACCCGGGAGGCTTACATAAGCAATAAAGCTTTGTTTCAGCCGGTGGATCCGGCCGATTTGAAAAGGAAGTTTAGGACGCTTCCGATCATCCACCTCACGATCGATACGGAGCACAATACGCCCGCGGATTGGAAGATTAAGAAAATCGAAAAAAAATAATCCTCCCCCTTTAGCAAAGGGAAGGTGCGAAAAAATTTTTCCCAACGCAAACGGCGGGTAGGGATGTCGAGAAAGTTTTACAGCGGCACCTCTTCACGTTGACTACTTACAAAGAAAAGCTCAGCAGCTATTGAGCACTTACAAGCTTCCGTTAGCTTTACCATCTTAAGTAACCGCATTTGTAAAACTTTAGAGACATTCTTGCCCGCCCTCCTGGCCGAGTTTTTTCAGAATTTCAGGGGGTGGGGGGTGACATCAGAGTTTAGGATTTCATTTGACATTTGAACTTTGGTATTCAACATTGAAGGATGTGTTTATGGATATCCCGTCCCTCCAAAGAGCACTCCTGGATCCCAAGATTTATCCCGATCACCCTCGATCCGTGAAATTTATCGAGACCCATATCTCCCTGCTTTTCCTGACAGGAAGCCATGTCTACAAGGTGAAAAAACCGGTGGATTTCGGCTTCCTGGATTTTACCTCTCTCGAAAAAAGAAAAGTATTTTGCGAGGAAGAAGTCAGGCTGAATCGAAGGCTGTCTCCGGATATTTATCTGGGTGTCGTGAGGATTACCCGAGAGGGAAACCGGATCTCATTGGACGGAAAAGGAGAGTGGGTGGAGTGCGCCGTTAAAATGAAACAGATCCCCGAAGAATTTTTGATGGATAAATTACTAGAGAGAAAGCAAGTCACCCCCAAAATGATTGAGGCCGTCTCTGAGAAATTGGCGAAATTCTATTTCACCGCAGAGACCAACGATCTGATTGAGAGCTTTGCGGAACCGGAAAGGGTGAAACAGGATACGGACGAGAACTTCGACCAGACGGAGAAATACATTGCCCTCACGATTCCGAGAGAAGTTTATGAAGAGGTGAAGGGAAGGACGAACGAATTCTTCGAAGCGAAAAAGGAAGTATTCCATCAGAGGATCGCCTCGGATCGAATTCGAGACTGTCACGGTGATCTGCGACTGGAGCATATCTTCTGGAGAGATGGGATCTCGATATTCGATTGTATCGAATTTAATGAACGGTTCCGGTATACGGACGTGGCGGCGGACATCGCTTTTCTGGCCATGGATCTCGACTATCACGACAGGCAGGACCTCAGCGAGCATCTCATCCGTGCTTTTATCGGGGAGTCCGGAGACCACGAATTAATGGAAGTGCTGGATTTCTACAAGTGCTATCGGGCCTATGTCCGCGGGAAGGTGGAGAGTTTCCGGCTTGACGATCCCAATATGCCAGAAAGGCAGAAGGCAGAGGCCCTGAAAAGGGCTCAGAAATATTTTGGCCTCGCCCATCACTACGCTCGGAGATTTTGAATCGGCCGCCCTTCCCATTAGGGGCTGTGTCGCAGTCGAATGGAAGTAGGCAAAAACGGGACAAACAGCCGGGTTGCAAAGCTTTGGAATGCGCACGTTTAGGTTAGAGGTTATTGTTCTCCTTAGAAGAAAGTCGGTTCTTTTATGGCCTTGAAGCCCCGATTGTCATAGTTCAAAGGTTGCGCTCTAAAGCTTTCTCACGCGTCTGTCTGTCCCGTTTTTTAGAATTTCTGGCACCTATCCCTATTACGAAACAGGAGAGGAGCGCGGGCTGAAGGGTACCCGTCCAGAAAGGGAAGATCAACGGACATTGAGGACTTGGAAAGATTGATTCGGGGGAGGCGCTCGATCAGGCAACGGAAAAAGGACGAAGTTCCGGACGAGCTGCTGAAAAAGGCGGTGGAGCCGGCAACCTGGGCTCCCAACGGAGGGAACTATCAAGGATGGCGTTTCGTCATAGTGAGGAGTAAAGAGACAGTTGAGAAATTGGCAAATGCCGTCCAGTCTGTGGCAGATCGAATCGCTTCATGGCCGGAGGCGATGTCATGGCAGGAAGATGTGAAACGGTATCAAAAGAATGCTTCCTTCTTCAGAAATGCCCAGCCTGCATCGGAGTTTTTGCCAGCGAGTATCAGAGTCCGATGGATAGGGTACTGCTTGCTCGAGAATCCTTCGACCCTGAAGCCAGGGAGATCCTGGAGTTTCGAAGATCGGCGCCTACGGCGATCCAGAGTGTAACCGCTGCCATAACAACGATGCTTCTGGTGTTTCATGGCATGGGGCTGGGTGCTGTCTGGCTGGTATCCCCTATTCAGGCAAAAAAAGAGATTGAAGCCATTTTAAAAGTTCCATCGGATATGAACCTGATCTGCCTCGTCGCTGTAGGATATCCTGCTGAGTCGCCGCGCAGGGATAGAAAGCCTGTGGAAGAGGTGATGGAATTTGTTTACTAATCCTGACGACGGGTATGGTTGAGAGGAGAAGTAAGTCATGAGGGTGAAAACAGGCGCATTGCTCACCGGCCTGATGCTGTTATCGTCTATTTTGGTTTTCGATGCTCTGGCCCAAGAGGCAAGGCGTTTAGGTTTGAATATAACGCTGCATGCCTATGAAGAGGAGTTGAAGTATCTAAGCGAATTTGGCGTCGGTGCAATTCGCGTTCCTTTACAGTGGCAATTTATAAAAATACGCCCGGGCGAATATGACTGGAGTGATGTTGATCGTTTATTAAAAGCGGCTCAAGCAAAACAGATCGATGTCCTGTTCACCGTACGCACGACTTTTCAAGAGAAGCCAAAAAAATTTGGGCTCGCAAAGCCTAATCGAAGGGGTTCTATCCAGATTAACCCTCCTTCGATGGATATGAAAGAATGGGTTCATTTTGTGGAAATCCTTGCCAATCGCTACCAAGGGCAAGGAGTCAATTACGAAATCGAAAGCGAGGTGAACAAGACAGCTTCCTGGAAGGGGACCCAGGAAGAGTATTTAAAGCTGTTGAAGGCTGGTTATGAGGCGATTAAGAAGGCTGACCCGAAAGCAAAAGTGCTTCCATCGGCCATGGGGTGCGGCATTATTCGTAATCTTCAATTGGGGTCGGAAGCCCAGAATGCTTGGAGATGGCACGACCGTTGGCTACAAGCGATACTTTCTACTGAGCAATTTGATGCGGTGAGTGTCCACGATTACTATTTTCCGAGTGAAATCGTTGCAAACGGCTTTACGTTTCGCAGTTATTTAGAACATATTCACGATTTAATGAAAAAATCAGGAGTGGGGGACTACCCAGTATGGATCACCGAAACGGGATTTGTGAGCCTTCCCGCAGACGCCGGCGGTCGTATAGATAATGGGTCTCCTGAAAAACAAGCCAAATGGCTTACGGAGGCGTACCAGCAGGCGTTTGAATTGGGTGTCGAAAGGGTTTACTGGTTACTTCTTCGTGACAGGAAAGAACCTTACTTTGGTTCGATGGGGTTAGCCGACGCAAAAGGTGACCCTCGCCCCGCCTGGAATGCCTTGTCTCAATTTGGATTGGGAAAAGAACGGAAATAAAAGGGAGGAATTCCTCCTCCTTGGCAAAGAGGGGTTAGGGGAGATTTTTGCAACAATGTGTCTTCTCAAATATGGGCTCCTTAGTAAGATTGCCCTGTTTCGCAGCTCTTCGTTCTAACCACGTCCAAAAATATTTGAATCTGCTTTTTGACCTGCTTGGGTGCATAGCTTCGAGAATCAGTGTGATCCGCCTCGATGAGTAGTCCCGGTTTTCCGGTTAACCTGGTTACTTCCCGTTTGAGATCTAACTGCCCCAAAGAGTACGGTTTGCAGCTTCGATTGGAGTGCATGATAAATCCATCGGCTCCGTACGTCTCGATCAGGTTAGCCATCTTCTGTATCTTATACTCCAAGCCGCGGTTGAGATGGATGGTGGCGTAAGCCTTGGCCAAACCGTTCAGCAGGGATTGGCCTATATCAAGTTCATTCAGCGTCCAGGCCGACGTGTAGGTGTCCGCGACCAACACTGCTCCCTGGGAGGAGAGCATCGTTGAAAGGTTTCGAATATCGTACCAGATGGGAATGTTATCCCAGATGAGCCGGATCTCCTCGCGGGCAAATGCCCCGACTCCCTTTTTGACCCTTTTCTCCATTTCTCTCTTAAGCCTTCTATAATAACGGACTGCCCAGTGCGTTCCCCTCAAGGTGACAATAGGGGCCATGTGGATAAAAGCGTCAAAGGCAGCCAGAGGGGCTGGATGGTGACGTGCCATCTCAAGAATCTCTTTCCACAAAGCGATGGCTTCGAAAGAATGGGAGCAGACCTGCTGAAAGCGTTTCTCCGAAAATGGACGGTGCAGTTGTTTTTCGAGAAAGGAGATATATTCCTCCATCTGATTCTGAACGTATTCCAGAGTATGGTTTTCCATCTCATCGTGGATAAAAGGAGTATCAAAGAAAAAGAGGGGGACATTCAAGGCTCGGGCCTGAATCTCGTACCATTTGATGACCGTACCGCAGATATTGTTTCCACAGACCAAAAAGTCCGGCTTTGGGAGCCTGCCCAAAGGACCTTTCTTTGCCAAAGGAGATCCGATATCCGTGAGGGCGTAGGAGCAGAGGTCGTGTGAGTAGCCTTTATGCTCGGCAGCCTCACAGAGGGAAGGCGACATCCGAAAAGTTCCGCACATCGCCCCGTAATTCTCCGGATAAAATGGGAGGACTCCCATGGCATAGAGGGGTTCCACCGGCCCTCCGCTCGTAATCCATGCGACCTTTTTGCCAAACCAACTCGGATGCTTCAGCATAAAGTAATAAGCCATCATCAGACGCCGGTAGGCCGAAGTAGAATTAATGGGACGATAGGGGTTATTTAGGCGTTGATTCTCCATACGTCTCCGCCCGAAGTTTGGAGTTTAAAGTTCAAATGCCAAAATCCGAATGTCAAATCAATGTCCAATTTCATATTTTAAGAATTGTTCTTTTGAACATTTGACATTTTAGTTTCATTTGGAATTTGGCATTTAACATTGTATTTTACAAAGGACTCAGCATCTCCACAAAGGCCTGGACCCGAATCTTAAGCTGGCCAACGGAATAGGATGGATCTTCTACTTCGAGAAGAAGTGTCGGAATCCCTTTCGATTCGAGGGGCTGCTTTAAATCCGGATAGTCAAAAAAATGGCTTTCACAGTATTTGTAAAGGAGGAAGATGACGCCTTTCGCCCCGGATTTTTCAACCTCCCTTAAAAGAGTCTCGATGTGGGCATGAGCCCCTCTATGCTGGGTGGGGCACAGAAAGGAGGTAAAGTACCGACTGGTTAGGCCGTCGATCGGATCGCTATCCTCCGGGACCATCAGACGGAGAAATCGCGTTCCGCTGCAAAGATCGTCCTGTACGACGATGGCACCGGCCTCTTCAATTAAAGAGAAATAGGAATCGGAATGGACCATATTTCCCGCGAGATAAACAGGAACTCGATTTTCACTCTCTTCCGTTTTTCCAGATAACCCATCCAGTAATTCGCTCAAGAGCTCGAGGTATCGCTGACGATCCATCAGATAGGCTGCTCGAATGATCCGGGCAAAGTCCGCTCCAGAAATTTGACTGTTCGATTTAGGCCTGCGGCCATAAATCTCTTGAAGGTTTTGCCTTATGCGATTGAAAAGCTGGATAGAGGCCTTGAGGTTCTGGGGAGTGATTTTCCCCACATTGGATTCCAGAAAATCCTTAAATCGTTCTAACTCCGCTTTTAAGTAAGGTCGAGAAAGCCCGGATTCAATATGCGAGGGTATCATCAAATTGAATTGAAGAGGAATGCGTCTCTGGAGAGTCCAGATTTCAGCAAGCCCCTGCATGGTGTCACAGGTATGACTGAAAACAATCCCCTTCAGGAAATCGAGCTCCCCCTGGAGTAAACTTTCAAGGGAAGATTTGACCAGATGGCAGCAGTTGGGAGGGAGATGTGCCTGGACATGGGACATCTTGATGGGCGTGCCCATGAGACGAAAGGGAAGAGCACCCGCTGCATGGAGGAGTTCCTCGGGAACGTGGGGACAGAAGAACCCGATCGGAACCTTGTCATTGGGGAGAGAAGAGGCGATTTCTCGATATCCCCTTGAAGTGATCGTCTCGAATTCTTTTAGGACTTTTGAAAGAGAAGTTTGTTTATTCATAATGTTTAGAGTTTATATAAAGTATTTATCAACATTCAAATTTAACCAAGACGGCGGATTGTTTCAATACATAGGTCGAAAATGTAAGGTTCTCTTTTTCCGTAACCGGCATGAAATGGCCCCCTCACCGCGCCGTCGCCAAAGCGCTATGGCGCGTCGGCGACTTCCCCTCTCCCCTTGGGGGCGAGGGGAAGTGGAGGTGTTTCCATTGAAAATTGGAATTGAATCTGTTAGAAATAAAACCTCTTACCATAATTCTTGGATGAAGATTTTTCAGCACACCCAACAGCCTTTTAAAGCATTTTATGCATCAGCTGAGTAAATCCGGAGGAGAGAAAAGATGATTCGTTTTCACAAAAATGGTTGGATGGCCATTGTCTTTTTGATTATCTTCGCCCTTGCGTACCCGAATCAAGTGCTTTCCAAGACGAACACAACCTCAAAGGCCCACAAAGCCTCACAAAGGGCAAAAACTCACGAAAAGGCCGAAAAGCTCCAGGCCAACCAGACAACCTCGGGAGGTCTTCAATGTGATGCTCAGTCCGCCGTGTTAATGGACGGCGTCACAGGTCAGGTTCTTTACGAGCAGAAACCAGATTTGAGAATTCCCCCTGCCAGTTTCGTCAAAGTCATGACGCTCTATGTGGTTCTGGATGCCATTCGCGCAGGCCAAATAAAGATGGACGATATGGTGACAGTGAGTGAAAAGGCCTGGAAAAGAACGTATAAAAGCAATAGCTCATCGATGTTTCTCAAGGTCGGAGAACGGGTCAAGGTTGAGGATCTATTGAAGGGGGTCGCCATCGCTTCAGGAAATGATGCGTGCGTCGCCCTGGCAGAACACCTGTCGGGATCAGAAGAGGCATTCGTCTCGAAGATGAATGGAAAGGCCAAGCTCCTGGGACTAAAGGATTCTCAGTTCAGGAACTCTGACGGGATGCCGGCAGAGGGCCAATACACGACAGCCATGGATATGGCCACATTGGCGAAACGGTATATAGAGGACCATCCGGAGGCGCTCGTCTACCATTCCACGGTCGAATTCGAATACAACGGTATTCATCAGGAAAACCGAAATACCCTGCTTCAGAAAAATATCGGGGTGGATGGGTTAAAAACAGGGCATGTTGAGGAAGCGGGTTATCATCTGGCGGCCACAGCCAAGAGGGACGGACAGAGGATGATTGCTGTGGTGATGGGTTGCGACAAGATGAGGAAAAGAGGACCCGAGGCCCAGAAATTGTTGGAATATGGCTTTAAGAATTTTTCCACACTAGAAGTTGTTAAGAAGGGTGCGACCTTCGGTCCTGTAAAGGTGAGAAGAGGAAAGTTGAATCAGGTCGCCCTCGTCGCTGCAGAGGGGGGATTGGTGACGGTGGGGAAGGGCAAGGAAAATTCGGTCTCTGCCGCTCCTCAATTACCGCAGTTTGTCGTGGCTCCCATTCAAAAAGGGCAGGTATTAGCAAAAGTTTTTGTCGAAAACGAAGGCAAGGTGGCCAAAGAAGTCAATCTCCTTGCATCTTCGGATGTGGAGAAGAGCTTAATTCCTCCTTGGCCAATTTTGGTTGGGATCCTTTGTGGGCTTGTTATCGTCGTTGGCTTTGGATTGTGGTGGGTTCGCCGACCCAAAACAAAGAAATTTTTATGATTCTGACACCCCACCTTCGTCCCCCCTCGAGGGGAAAGGAAGGGGCTGAGGGGAATTTTAGAGACGGTTTCAAAACAGATCGTCCTGGGAGAAAACGATATCGAGGGGGCTCTTGATCAAATATGCAAACAATTACTCAGCAGACATCCTCAATTGAACGAGATGGTCCTGGTTGGAATCCGGACAGGAGGGGTTTTTCTGGCGGAGCGGTTGAAACAGAAGATTCTTCAAGAGAGAGGGATCAGTCTTCCCACAGGAATTATTGATATCACACTCTACCGCGGTGATTGGACCAGGCTGAGTCAAACGCCTGAAGTCAAGAAGACCGAGATTCATTTTCCAATCGAAGATAAGCATGTCCTTTTGGTTGATGACGCCTTCTTCACAGGGAGAACGATCCGGGCTGCCCTCGATGCTCTGTTGGACTTGGGTAGACCTCGCCGGGTCGAGTTTGCCGCATTGATCGACCGGGGCCATAGAGAATTGCCCATCTGCGCTGACTATACCGGGAAGACCTTAGAGAAGATATCGAGACAGGACTCTGCCAATGTGGAGCTGGAGGAGTTGGCAGGCGTCGATCAAGTAGTCATCGAATACGGTAAGTACCCCTACCATTAGTTCTGAGTTGTTTAGCTCAGAGTTCACGCTGTCCTGAAAAATACTTAATCCGACACAGACACTCTCATATTATCTCTTGGCTAACAAGTACACCTACTTATCTTCAGTCGAGACATGCTACAGGAATCGAAGATTTCCGGTGGAAATCATCAGGCAGGGTAGATATATGAAAATCAAATCCAAATATTTTGGGCTGTCTCAAAACAGCACATCAATGGCAGTAATCGAAACTTTATATGCTATGAGTTGATGCAATTACATAGGCGTGCCCCGGTGTGGTTGACAGACCAAACAAAG
>DATHCH010000181.1:0-11994 GCA_035319625.1 Thermodesulfobacteriota bacterium | reverse complement strand
GGTCCACGATCACGGATGCCTTTCTTGTCTCATGAAGATAGGACTCAAAATCGTTAACGGGACTGGGGCCGGGATGCATGAAGCGATGGCCGTACGTCACTTTTCCGCTTCGGATATTACCTACCTCGAAGGGGACCACCTCTCCCCCGAAGAGCGCGACGATCCAGTGAATAGGTCTGGCAAAACGAATCGGGACGTCTGCCCATTTCATCGACTTCTGAAAGGGAATGGAGAGGATCCATCCAGGAAGGAGAGATGAAAGGAGTTCAAGGGTAGGCTTCCCTGACTCTTTCTTGACAGCGCAGGCGTACTCACCTTTCTCCGTATGAATGATTGTCAGGGACTCGACAGGCACGGACTGACTTTTTGCGAAACCGATGGCTGCTTTGGTGGGGTTGCCTTTCGCATCGAAGGCGGCTTGTTTCGATGGCCCTATTTTTCTCGTCTCCTCATCTCTCTGCTTTTCCGAGACCGATTGGATCACCAAGACAAGGCGTCTCGGAGTTCCGAGAGCCCTTATTCCGCTAAAGTCGATCCTCTTAGCCTCCAATTCTTTCTTAGCGAGAGTCTCCAGATCCATTAGGGCCTGCGGAACAAAGCTAGCCGGGATCTCCTCCGTCCCAATCTCCAAAAGAAGTCCCTTCATTTTCATATGTCGTAATTCGTGTCCGTCAGGGCTGAAGAGTAAGCACTATGCAGGAGGCAGTCAGCAGGAGAGAATCAAGAAAACCCTGCTATCTGCATTCTGTTCACTGCCTTCTGCCAACTGTTTGTTATCTACTGTTTACTGCCTACTGCTTACTGATTACTGTTTTCCACCTTCTGTCTCAACAACGGGAACCCCATTTCTTCTCTCTGCTTGAGATATCCTTCTGCGCAGAGCCTTGCCAATGTCCTCACCCTCAGGATGTACCCTACCCGCTCGGTCACGCTGATCGCGCCCCGCGCGTCGAGGAGGTTGAAGATATGGGAAGTCTTCAAGCAATAATCGTAGGCGGGGAGGATTAATCCCTTTCCGACCAACGCCTTCGCCTCTCCCTCAAACATTTCAAACAGCCGGAAGAGCATTTCCACATTGGCCTCTTCAAAATTATATCGGGAGAATTCCACTTCGCTCCGGTGATGGACGTCGCCATACTTTATTCCCTTCGCCCATTCCAGATCGTAGACATTGTCCACTCCCTGTAGATACATGGCAATTCTTTCAATGCCATACGTGATCTCTGCCGGTATGGGACTCAGCTCAATGCCACCTGCCTGTTGAAAATAAGTGAATTGGGTGATCTCCATCCCGTCCAACCAGACCTCCCACCCCAAACCCCATGCACCCAGCGTGGGAGATTCCCAATCATCCTCGACGAACCGGATATCATGATCAAGGGGATCGATCCCAAAAGACCTAAGGCTCTTCAGATAGATCTCCTGAATATCGAGAGGAGAAGGCTTCATGATGACCTGATATTGATAATAGTGCTGAAGCCGATTCGGATTCTCGCCATACCGGCCGTCGGTGGGGCGTCGAGAGGGCTCAACGTAGGCCACTCTCCAAGGCTCGGGACCTAATGACCTGAGAAAGGTAGCGGGGTGGAACGTTCCGGCACCCACCTCCGTATCATACGGTTGTTGAATCACACATCCCTGATCCGCCCAGAATCGCTCTAATGCGAAAATCAGCTCCTGGAAATTCATTGTTTCCCCATGTCTTTCAAATTTCCCATGGCCCTTCGCTCTTCACAAACCATGAAAATTAATAATCCCCGCTCGCCCCTCTTTAGCAAAGGGGGGCTGCCTGCCTGCCGGTAGGCAGGGGGGATTTGCCGTTCCGCTCAGAAGAAGGGATTAGCACTTTTAACTCTTGGATGTCAACCTACAAAAAAATTCCCTTCCCCCTCACCCTGTCCCCCTCCCACAAGGGGGGAGGGGAATGAAGCTATTGAGATTTTTTGGGATACTGTTTATTGTCTTTAACGACTTCAACTCCTTCCCCAGTTGATAACTGATAAATTTAGGGAGAAGCTCTCGACTCTCAGATAGCGCCTGAAGGGTAAACCTCAACCTCTCAACCTTGGACAATTCCGTCTGAGAGATTTTCTCTATTAATCTGGCTGTCCCTAAGGAAAGAGGGATAAGATTGTTCCGCATCTTCGAGCATTGTTCACATATCAAAGCCCCTCTCTCAAGGGAGAAAAAGACGACAGGAATCTCTTTCAAATCCTCCCATTCTTTCTTACAGAGATTACATTTCTTCATATTGGGCCGATAACCGAAGAGAGAGAGCATCCGGATTTCGAATATCCTCAATTGTTTCTCCTGGAGGTTCGCCTCTTCCAGACTCGATAAGGAGGAGAGAAGGAGCTCAAAAGCCTCTCGATTCACTTCCCGCTCTCCGGCCATCTCGTTCACCAGCTCCAAATAATAGTTCCCACAAACGATCTTCTTGAGATCCTCTTGGATCTTCGGAAAAGAATGGAGGATATCACAGCCCTCAGCCCTCACCAACCCCAGCCCCTCCTTATCGAAAAAGATGAGACGGAGATGAGAAAAGAGGCCAAGGGCGTTTTGAAATCGTTTCCTGCTCCTCCTCGCCCCCTTGGCTATTCCCTTCAGCTTTCCAAAATCCTTGGTAAAGAAGGTGATGATTTTATCGGACTCACCGTAGTTGAGGGAGCGAGTGACGATGGCATTGGTCGTGAAGAGAGGCATGAGAGATCCAAATTAAATCCGAATACCGGGCGAAGCGTCCGGGTGCCGATCCGAAACAGACTTCCAAGGACAAAAAAAGTTCAAATGTCAAAATCCCTGTCTACCGGCAGGCAGACAAATCCCAAATAAATGTCAAATTTCAAAAAGGGATTCTGAAATCGGAGACCCCGAACTGGTTTCAGGGCAAGGTCCAGAATGACATCCCTGTCATGCCGAACTTGTTTCGGCATCTCATTTGAGCTTTGGGCTTTAATTGAACTTGGAGCTTTGGCATTTGACATTTTGCCACTGTATTCTGACCAAACTATTTGTGTCCCTTTTCGCCCGGAGAAGGAATAGATGATCCCTGCATCGGGATTTCTTCTGTCCCGCGCGGGATGATAAATCGGAAAAGAGAGTCAGAGAGTCCAACATTGATTTTGGTATTGATAAAACGGGTTCGGGTTACATTTCCCAAACCATCCAAGACGTCGGCTTGAAGGACGGTAAAGGTCCCTTTATCAACCGTCAAAATCAACTTCGAGAAAGTGGCCAGGGGTTCCTTCGGGGTTAACTCAACGACATAGGTCTCTTCTTTCTGAGAAACGGATTCCTTCGGATTGAGGAAGTTGAAATCCCGGCTGAGATTTCCTTCTCCTGCCAGGAAAGCCAGTGGGGCTCTCTCTTTAAGAACGCTTGAAAGATTGGAAACAAGCACTTGCTTTTCATCTGGTTGATAGAACCAGAGGGTATGTCCGTCCGAAATAAGCTTCTGATGAGGAGTCGTATAATCCCACCGCATCATCCCCCTCTTTTTAAGATAGACTTTCCCTTCTCCCCGGTTGGGCTGTTTCATCCCTTTGCCGATATAGTCCTGAATAAAATTAGCTTCGATGTCGTTTGTTTTCTCATACCGGTTCTGGATTTCCGTCAGTACCTCCTGACCAGTGATGCAAAAAGCCGCCGGATTGAAAGACAGATGGAATAACATGAACGCAGAAAAGATCGTTACAGGTATTATTTTTCTCATCCTTAATCAACCCCTCATTTCCATTCTGATGGTTTCGTAAAAATCGGGATTCGCCCCAATTGCGTCATTCCCGCGAAGACGGGAATCCAGCAAGTTCAAATAGTCCTGGACTCCTGCTTCCGCAGGAGTGACAATTTTTAGATTACAAGATTTAGGAATTCGTCAATGTCTGGATTCCTAAATTGCTTCATTCAATCTTCTTCACCAGGACCTCTCTGGGCTTGATCCCGTCGGAGGGTCCCACGATCCCTTCTGCCTCCATCTTTTCGACGATGCGGGCCGCACGGTTATAACCGATCCGAAATCTTCTTTGGATGAGGGAGATGGAGGCCTGTCCGATCTCCGCGACGAAGGCGACGGCTTCATCATATTTCTCGTCGTATTCGTCCTCCTCTCCTCCCACCGCCTCTTTTTCCTTCTTCACCTCGGCGAGGATCGAGGGATCTAAATAGGAAGGCTTCCCCTGTTTTTTCAGGAATTCGACAATCCGCTTGATCTCGGCACTGGAGACAAAAGCCCCATGAAGGCGCATCAGTTTCGAACTGCCGGGCGGGAGAAAAAGCATATCGCCGGCTCCCAGAAGGTGCTCCGCACCGATGGTGTCCAGGATGGTTCGGGAATCCACCTTCGAGGTGACCTGAAAGGAAATCCGTGCAGGAAAGTTTGCTTTAATGATCCCGGTAAGCACATCGACGGATGGCCTTTGCGTCGCTAACAAGAGATGGATGCCCACTGCCCGTGCCATCTGGGCGAGTCGCGTGATCGATTCCTCCACATCCTTCGATGAGATCATCATCAAATCCGCCAATTCATCGATCACCACCACGATGTAAGGGATTCTCTCCATAGGCTCCGCTGCCTTTTCTTCATCTCCCTCTAAAACATCGCCCCTCCGCTTGTAGACCTTCCCTTTCTCTTTCAGCTCCTTCTCCATCCGCTGATGGTAGTGCTCAATATTTCTGACCCCTTTTTCAGCCAAGACCGTATACCTCCGCTCCATCTCTTCCACCAGCCATCGAAGGGCAGCAGCTGCCTTTTTGGGGTTGGTCACAACCGGAAGGAGCAAATGCGGAATCCCCTCGTAATCGGAGAGCTCCAGCATCTTCGGGTCGATCATCAGAAATCGAACCTCCTCCGGAGTGGCTTTGAAGAGGATGCTGCAGACCATCGCATTGATGGAAACGCTTTTTCCGGAACCTGTTGAGCCGGCCACCAGGAGATGGGGCATCCTTGCGAGATCCACGACAAAGGGGTCTCCGGAGATATCTTTTCCGAGCCCGAAAGAGAGTTTCGATTTGAACGTTCGAAAGGGATCGGAATCGATAATCTCTTTGAGATAAACGGTCTCTCTGTTTGTGTTTGGGACTTCGATCCCCACGACCGATTTGCCGGGGATAGGAGCGACGATGCGTATGGACAGAGCGCTCAAGGCCAGGGCTAAGTCGTCTGCCAAGTTGACAATCCGGCTGACTTTCACTCCAGGAGCTGGCTCGAATTCATAGACGGTGATCACAGGGCCTGGCCTGACTTCAACCACTTTTCCCTCCACGCCATAATCCAGAAGTTTCTTCTCCAAGATACGGGAGTTCATAATCAAGCTCTCCCGGTCGATCTTCTGTCTTTTCTCCAACTCGGCTTCAAGCAAAGAGATAGGAGGAAGCTGGAAGGTTTTTGAGGACTCTAAGAATTCGAACGCCTCTTGCTTCGGCGCCTCTTCTTTTTTCGGAGGAGGGGATGGCTTTTCTACGACGACGGCAGGGAGGATCTCCTTTGCTTCTTTTTTCTCCTGCTTCTGCTTCAGCAATTTCTTTTCCCTCTCCGCCCTCTCTTTTCTAACCATTTTGAGCGTACTGATCTTCTCGATTAGTTTCTGAACAGCCGCTCCCAGATGCTGGACGAGAGAGATGAAGGATATCCCCGTCCCCAGGACGAATGAAAGAACTAAAATCATCAACAAAAGGACGGTCGTCCCTGGACGATTGAAATACCGGACGAGAATTCTTGAAAAAATCTCTCCGATAAACCCGCCCATTAAAAGGTCCTGATTGTACATGCGGATGGGGTTCAACCACAAACCAAAGAAGGAAGAAACGGCGATGAGGATGACCGCCCAGCTGGCTATCTTCAGAGATAGGTATTCCCACTCCCACCCGAAGATGAAACTGAAGGCAAAAATAACCAGGGTAAAAGAGATCAGAAAAGAAGGAAAACCGAACCCTTGGAAGAGAAGGCCCGAGAGATAAGCTCCTACGATTCCCATCCAATTATGAACTTCCTTGACCCTTGAGGAGGTGTAGGAAAAGAAAGAGGGATCCGTAGGATGATAAGAGACCAAACTTAGAAACAGGAAGACCGCGACGGCGATCAGCAAGATCCCTATGATTTCATACTTTAATTTCTCCTTGACGGAATCCTCCATCACGGTTTCTCCTCGGTCAAAGCATCTCGCAAGAGGGGGCTATTAAGGAGTCGTCATTTCTGAGCGATCGCTCTAAAATTTTTGGAGATGGTCTCTCTCACCTTCTTCATCAACAACTCTCTATCCTTTAACCCACAATTCTCCGTCTCGATGGGAGGGCCTACCAGGATTCGAATCTCTCCGGGAGTCGCGGTCAATTTATCCTTTGGCATGATGTCCCGGCTTCCGCTGATCGCAACGGGAACGATAGGAACCTTTGACTTAATCGCCAGGGTGAACCCTCCTTTCTTAAAAGCTTGGATCGAACCATCCGGACTTCTCGAGCCCTCAGGGAAAATGACCACGGACATCCCATCTCGAATCATCTGAGCCGCCTCGTTCATGGCCTCCACGGTATCCCGGGTTCCTCCTCGATCGATACTGATGTAGCCTACGGCGGCCATTGTCCAACCGAAAAAAGGAATGGAAAAGAGCTCTTTCTTGGCTAACCATTTAAACTGGTACGAAAGATGGCTCAGCAAAGCAAAGATATCATAACTTCCCTGGTGGTTTGACATAAAGATATAGGGACCTTTGCCATTCAGCTGCTCCATCCCTTCGGTCTTGACCTTTACCCGATTGGCCAGGAGAGCCACTTTCCCCCAGAGCTTTGCACAATAATGACCCACCGTTCCCCTTCGGTCAAATGGGTAGGCGATGAGGGCGAAGACCCCCAGGATCAATGTGGCGACGACAATACAAGACCAAACAAAAATTGTGCGGATCATAACATTACCAAAATCCGAAATCCGAATATCGAAACACGAAACAAATTCGGAATTTCCAAATACAAAACTTCTGTTTGGAACATTTGGATTTTCGACATTCGTGCTTGTTTCCAATTTCGGATTTCGTACTTCGAATTTCTATTATTATATCCTTTTTTCTAATTCGGTAAGGATGGCCTCCACTTCCTCTTTAATTTTTTCGTCGATGTCATAGGGAGATTTCCCCTCCCGGTCCGCCTGAAGAATCTTTGGATTGAAACTCATGTGGCCCAAGACCGGGAAATCGGAGAGTTGTTCCTCAATGAGTCGCCTGTCCTCCTCAGAGGTGACCTTATTTCCGACAATCATCGTGTTTTTGATTTTTAAATCCTCACCCAATTTCTTGATCTGTCTTGCCGTATTCATGGCCCTCTGTCCCGGTTCCACGACGATGACGAGGGCATCCACGTACCCGGTGCTCCCCCTCCCAAGGTGTTCCAAACCTGCTTCCATATCAATGACCAAGGCTTCTTCCCGCTGGACCAGAAGATGACGAACCAGATTCTTCAGGAGAACATTTTCAGGGCAAAAGCATCCTCCACCTCCCTGGGGGATACAGCCTAAAAGAAGGAGTTTGACTCCTTGATAACTCACTCCCATGTCGTCAGGAATGTCATCCACTTTGGGGTTAAGTTTGAACATCGTCCCGTAACTCCCTTTCTTCGCACCGGTCCTCTCCTCAATCATTGAAGTCATCGAAGCAATGGGGGAGAGTTTGGCAAGAGCTTCCTTGGGAAGGCCAATGGCCGAAGCTAAGTTGGAATCGGGGTCGGCATCAATGGCAAGAACCTTACGGCCCCGATGTGCCAAGATTCTTGCCATGACTCCCGAAAGCGTCGTTTTCCCAACCCCACCCTTCCCTGAAATAGCGATTTTCATTTCATCCTCCGGCACTTATCATAATCAAAAAATAATCAAATGTCTATTATAGCGAATAGCCGGAGGCGCACCGATGCCACTTGAGCTCATCGACCAGGTTAAAGATATGGGTATCTTTTTCGGTGAGGGGTATGGCTTATCCGAGTCCAAGGCCATGGGGATTTCTCAGCCTATTTGGGGTCATAAAGTGGGCAGCATCGGGGTCCCCGTACCGGATAATGATGTGGGCCTGGTCAGCATCAAGGATGGAGCAACGGATGTGAAGTGAAACTTCTGAGGTCAAACAATTTTACTCCTTACGGCCAGGCATTCCGCCGCCTCTTTGGCCCTGGTGTCAAGAAGCTCCATGCAGCTTAAGACTCCTTTGATCAGACCTATGGATTGACCCACCATCAGCGGGGCACGTTCAACATTTCCCTCCTCCCAAGCTTCTTTGATCCGCTCCCCGGAAAGGAGGGGAATAAGTTCCTGCAGCCCGCCACCCCGTGCTTCCATGGCCACGATTTCTTCAATCACTTTGTTTTTCAAGGCCCTCCCCTGGAGGCCGATCGATTTTCCGAAGATCGTGGTTTCGAATTCCTGTCTCCGGATCAGTTCCTGCTTGATATTTTCGTGTACGGCGCATTCCCGGGTGGCGATGAATCGACTGGCCATCATGACCCCTTGGGCTCCCAGCATAAAAGCTGCGGCCATGGTGCGCCCGTCAGCAATCCCTCCTACCGCGACCACCGGAATCTTCACGGATTCGACAATCCGGGGCGTCAGGACCATCGTCGTCACGTCATCACTGAGGGGATGTCCTCCTTCCTCGATGCCAGCGGCATAAATGCCATCATATCCCGACTTCTCGGCGTGAACGGCATGGCGTACAGACCCTACCTTATGAAAAAGCCTCACGCCTGCCTTCTTGAGCATCTCTACGGCTCCTTTTCCAGCAACTTTGTCCAGGGGAGCGCCGGAGACTTCGATCTCGGCTATCCTTTCCTCTGCGCAAACCCTTAGGTACATCTGATGATGTTCGGCCGTAATTCGCACAGAAGGAAGCATCGTGATATTGACCATAAACGGCTTGTCCGTAAGCTTTCGGGTTTCGAGGATGGCCTGATGGAATTCTTCCTCGGTCGCATAGTTGCCAGCCGTGAGGTTTCCCATCCCGCCGGCATTGGAAATAGCAGCGCACAAAGGCGGTTTACATAACCACATCATCCCTCCGCAGATGATTGGATACTCTATGCTAAACATTTCAGTGATCGCGGTCTTGAACATAAATTCCTCCCAAGGTGGTTTTCAGGGTGTGAGCAATTGAATTCCCCCGGCATAGCCTGCTTTTTTTACGTCGATTCCTACCCGTTGCCTCATATAAAGAATGCTGCCGGGAGGGATCGCTAACGTAAGAGGACGATGTTGAGCATGAGTTGAAGATATTCTTGCGAGTTTTCGTTCTATGGTTTCTCTTAGCACAAAAGGGTTGAGAGGTTCGAGCAGTTTGGTAAGAGTTTGTTAATCCCTTTTTATTCAGACACCCGGTAACATTTAATTTGAGGCAATTCGCTGCCCAAAGACGAATTGACAAAGGTGTGCCCATCGTCAATAATATTACTTCTTAAATAGGAAAAGAAAATGAAGCTAAATAAGAAGGCCTTGGCGACTCTCAGCGCTGGCCATCTCGTCACGGATGTCAATCAAGGGGCCTTGCCTGCCCTGCTCCCTTTTTTTAAAGAGGCTTTGAACCTTTCCTACACGATGTCGGGTGTCATCGTCCTGTCTTCGAATCTGACTTCTTCGATTATCCAGCCTGCATTTGGACACCTCTCCGACAGACGACCTATCGGATGGCTTCTCCCCTTGGCTCCTTTCATTGCCTGTTTGGGGTTGTCCATCAGTGGACTCGTTTCTCATTACTCTTTGCTTCTCCTGTGCGTCGTTCTGACTGGCATTGGGATTGCGAGTTTCCACCCGGAAGGGTTCAAGACGGCCTACTTTTTCACGGGAGATAAGAAAGTGACAGGCATGTCCATTTTTGCGGTCGGCGGAAACCTGGGGATCGCCCTTGGCCCGATGGTGGCCATGGCACTTGTCACCTCCTTCGGCCTCAAGGGGACGATGGGTTTGATCGCACCCGGGATTCTGATTGCTATCATCCTGCTTTTAAACATGTCTATGTTTTCCACGACGGTCGAGTCCGGCCACAAAGAAGCGAAGGAGGAGATGAGAAAACCTCTTACAAGAGACCAGAAGAGGTCGTTTTCCCTTCTCGTCAGCGTCGCCACTTTAAGGGCATGGACGCAGTTTGGAATGGCGACCTACATCCCCTTTTATTACATCAACTATTTAAAAGGAAATCCCATGCATGCAGGGAAACTGGTTTCAACCTTTCTGCTCGCAGGGGCTTTGGGGACACTCCTCGGTGCCCCGCTGGCGGATCGGTGGGGCCATAAAAAATTCTTGTCCACCACGTTGGCATTGTCGTCTCCTCTGCTTCTTCTCTTCTATCGTAGCAGCGGTCCAATGACTTTTGTCTTTCTTGGAATTTCAGGGATGGTGTTAATTTCCACATTTGCCCTGACGACGGTGATGGGCCAAGCACTCCTTCCTCGAAATCTAGGAATGGCGTCAGGCATGATGGTTGGTTTTACCATGAGCGCGGGTGGACTTGGGGTAACCCTGCTGGGAATGATTGCCGATACCTGGGGAGTACCGATGGCCGTAAAATCGATCTTTGCCTTGCCTTTGATTGCATCTGTTCTCACTTTGTTGGTAAAGTACCCTCTTGAGAAAACATGATGGGTGAGCGATGAACACAATTCTGGTGACGGGTGGAGCGGGGTTTATCGGTTCGCACCTTTGCGAACGTCTTCTAGGCGATGGGATTAAAGTCATCGGTCTGGACAACTTTGACACCTTTTATGATCCTAAGATAAAAATCAAAAATGCGGAGGCGATCACAGAAAAATTTCCGGATCTCTTTGACCTCGTCACAGGCGATATTCGAAACCCGGAACAGGTGAAGGGGATCCTCCAAAAAAGCAAGGTCGATTTCGTCGTCCACCTGGCTGCCAGGGCTGGAGTAAGACCCTCCATTGCCGAACCCCTTCTCTATCAGGATGTAAACATTCGCGGGACAACCGTTCTTCTGGAGGCTTGTAGAGAGCACGGAGTCGAAAACTTTATCTTTGCCTCCTCCTCCTCGGTCTACGGAGAAAACCAAAGAGTCCCTTTCGCGGAAAAAGACCTCGATATTCAACCCATCTCCCCTTACGGAGTAACCAAACGGGCAGGTGAACTTCTCTGCTATTCTTATCACCACCTTTATCGGATGAATATCGCCTGCCTCCGGATCTTCACGGCCTATGGTCCAAGGCAGAGGCCGGAGATGGCGATCCACAAATTCACCCGTCTGATCGACCGGGGTGAAAAAATCCCAATGTATGGAGACGGCTCTTCCCGGCGGGATTACACGTATATCGACGACTTGATCGACGGAATCCTTGGCGTCATCGATTACCATAAAGGGTTTGAGATCTACAACCTCGGAGAATCCCAGACCACTTCTTTAAGAGAATTGATCCGATTGATTGAGGAAGCTATGGGCAAAAAGGCGAATATCGAAACGATGGCGTTCCAGCCCGGCGATGTTTCCGTGACCTATGCGAATATCACCAAGGCAAAACGAAAGCTGAAATATCACCCCAAGGTGAAGATGAAGGAGGGTATTCAGCGTTTTGTAGAATGGTACAACAGATCCAAGGATTGATCGAACACCACAGCCTGGCCAAACCACCCTTCTTGCAGTTTCTCCTAACCGTAATTATCTTTTGATAAATAAAGATTCGAAGAATCAAGCAGGAGGTGGATGAGTTATGATTTTTGCCATTATATCGATATGGGTCCTTATTATTGTCGCCTTTGGGATTTATTGGCATGCCCTCAGGATTTCTCAGAAATTGACACAATGTCTAACACTTCTTGAGAAGATTCTCGAAGGAAAAAAAGGTTAGCTCCAACCTTGTCGTTCAATGGGTATGAGATGTCAGCAACCCCCCGGTCAAATTTATCCAGCGGATATGACACAATTTCTCTCGTACTAAATAAAAAATAGTGAGAGACCGAATCGATCTCCCACTATTTCGACTCCCACCTTGCCAAAAGAAACTTCGGTTATCTACTTACCATGAACC
>DATHCH010000180.1:0-26266 GCA_035319625.1 Thermodesulfobacteriota bacterium | reverse complement strand
GTCTGTCTTATTCCTAATCGTACTCTTGGTATCAATGGGCACTTATCAACGAAATTCTCTTTGGAAGAGCGAAGTGGCCTTATGGAAGGATTGTGTTCAAAAGTCCCCTAAGAAGGAGAGGACTCACCACAATTTAGGTTTTGCCTATCATGAACTGGGAAGGTGGGATGATGCCCAAAAAGAATATGAGGAGGCGTTGAGCTTAAATCCTCGTTATTCCCTGTCCCTGTATAACTTAGGTTTGGTTTATTACCAAAAAGGGCTCCTGGACGAGTCTATCCGTTATTATAAAAAGGCTACTGAATTGGATTCAAATTTTCCAGATTCCTTTTACAATCTCGGTATTGCCTATTATCAAAAGGGGCTTTACAGGGAGGCGGCGGAGGCCTATAAAGAATGTTTGGAAGCCAAACCCGATTATGAAAATGCAAACCTCAATATCGGGCTTGCCTACAAAGGATTGGGAAAACGGGGGGAGGCGATTCAATCTTTTCAAGAAGAATTGGAATGCCACCCGGATAACATTCATGCCTACGTCGAATTAGGGTCGGTGTATAAAGAATCGGGAGATTATCGTCAAGCCCTTTTCTATTACAAGAAGGCGCTTGCCTCTCCTGACCCGCGCGATGCCGAAGAGGTCCGGAAGGCAATCGCGTCCGTAGAAAGAGCCCGGGCACAAAGGAAGGGAAGAGAGAGTTGAGGAAGAAGATCAAACTGCATCCCGTAGAGACCGCACTCTTTATAGTGATTATTCTTCTCCTTTCCGTCGGGGCCTATTCAAGGAATAGAATTTGGAATGACGAGATAGGCCTCTGGACCGATTGTGTCAATAAATCCCCGCATAAGGCGCGGCCTTATCTTAACCTCGGGGTTGCGTATTTTGATATAGGGGCCTACGATAAATCGTTTGAAGTAACCCAAAAGGCCATACAAATCGATCCAAAATTTGGAGAATCGTATTACAACCTTGGTCTCACCTACCAGAAAATGGGAAATCTTAAAGAGGCGATTGCGATGGAAAAGATGTCGCTCGAATTGGATCCCACTTTTGACATGGCCTATTATTCTCTTGGGGGAATTTATTTCGAAAACGGTCAGTATGAAGAAGCAGAGGAGGCTTTTCAAAGATTTCTCAAGATATATCCTTATGCCCCGGAGGTCCACGGTCTTTTAGCCATCGACTATGCCGCCCAAAAGAAGTTCGATAAAGCCGTTACAGAATTAGAATGGGAGATTCGAATTAACCCGTCCCACGCCCTGGCGCACCTCAACCTGGGACAAATCTACTGGCATGAATTTCAGAACAGGCAGAAGGCCCTCTCTCATTTGAAAAGGGCTTTAATGTTAGATCCCCTTATTCCAAACCGGGCGGAGATTCTTCAGCTTGTCCGCCAATTGGAAGGATTTCCGTAATGGCCTCTATGGGCTTCCCAGCCAATTGTCAGACCACCGCCATGGGCATCATGCCCCATCAAGATATTGAAAGGGCATTGACAGTGGCCATGTCTCTGGACATTCCATTTTGGCCCCAACTCCCGAAAGTCAATTACTTCGAGGATATGTATGTTCAGGCCCTGGAAAACTTCCCGGGGGTGAGGATCGATCCCGTTCGTCAAAAAATCGATTTCGCCCTTTCCCGTTTTTATGAAGAGCTTCCGTCTTATTTTGAGAAGGCGGATGACCCCCAAACCTTCAGACTGACAAAAGAGTTTTCCCTTGTCTACCATCGGTTTTTGGAAAGAGACCTTTTCCGGTATCCCGCGATCCGGGGTCAGGTGATCAGCCCGATCAGCCTGGGGTTGAAGATCGTGGACGAGGAGCAGAAGGCGATCATCTATCATGATGAGGTCAGAGAAGTCCTCTTCGATTTCATACAGAAGAAAGTGAATCAACAATATCGGGAATTGAGGGAGAAGAACCCCAATGCCTTTGTATGGGTGGATGACCCTGGACTGGCCCTCATCTTCAATGCTTTGTCGGGCTACACCGAGTTCCAGGCGAGGGCCGATCTGGACCGGTTTTTGGGAGGCTTGGAAGGACCCAAAGGGGTTCATCTTTGTGCCAAACCGGATTGGGACTTTCTCCTCAATTCAAAAATCGACATCTTATCCTTCGATTCCTTCAATTGCGGGGTCATGATCATCAACTACCCGTCTTTAAGAGGTTTTGTGGACAAAGGGGGAATTATTTCTTGGGGCATCATTCCCACTTATACAGAACTTTTAGAACAGGAGACGATCGATTCTCTGATCGAGAAACTCCAGACCTTTTGGGAGGACCTTTCCCGGAAAGGGGTGGATCCAAAAAGGCTGCTCCGTCAATCCCTCCTGGCCCCAGCAACCTGCAATTTACTCAACCCGGATAAAGAGAAAACCGTAGAAAAGGCATTTGAGGTTCTAAAGGAGTTGTCGGGGAAAATACGGAGGAAGTACGGCCTCACACAATAAACGATGGATGATGGACCACGAACAATGAACGATGGACCTTCGTTCATTGTTCGTCGTTTAAAGTTCATTGTAGATATCGGAAGAGGTAGGCCATGAACCGAATCGGCATTATTGCTAAGAAGAATAAACCAGAGGCTGCCGCCATCGTCAGGGATTTGGTGGAATGGCTCCGGCCGAAGAAGATCAAAGTCTATATTGAAGGAGAGATGGGGAAGCTCCTCAGCCCAGCCCTCGCAGGGGGTTACTGGGAGTCCATTGACAGAGAGGAAGTTCCAACCGGGGTGGAGATGATTATCGTCCTCGGGGGAGATGGGACGCTTCTCAGCGTTGCCCGCCGGATATGGAATAAGAACATCCCTATCCTTGGCGTCAACTTGGGTGGACTTGGTTTTTTGACGGAAATTACCTTAGATGAATTGTACCCCGTTTTAGAGAAAGTCCTTCGAGATGACTTTGCCATCAACGAGAGAGAGGTCTTGAATGCCGGTGTGATTCGAAGCGGGAAGCGAATCGCAGAATTCATCGTCCTCAACGACGCGGTGATCAACAAAGGGGCCTTGGCGCGTATTATTGATCTTGAGACGACCATCAACGGCGAATATTTGTCGACCTTTAGATCCGACGGGTTAATTATATCGACCCCCACGGGTTCAACCGCCTATAATCTCTCCGCAGGGGGACCGATTGTTTACCCGTCGCTCCATACCATCATCATCACTCCGATTTGCCCTCACACGTTAACCATCCGTCCTATCATCATCCCCGATGATGTGAAGATTCGGGCATTGCTCAAGTCGCGTAACGAGGAAGTGACCCTGACCCTGGATGGTCAGCAAGGGTTCACCTTGAAATTTGAGGATGTCGTCGAGGTGGGGAAGGCGGAGGGACGTATCCTCCTGATCAAATCTCCTTACCGGCACTATTTCGAGTTGCTGAGAGAAAAGCTGAAGTGGGGAGAAAGATAACTTTGTGCTGGTGAATCGTGTTAGTGAGTGGTGATTAAGAGTTTACGACTCACCCATCACCGGCACGAATCACGAGAACGAAGATGTTAATCGAGCTTCGAATTAAGAATTTTGCCATTATCGATGAGTTGAGCCTGTCCTTCTCAAAAGGGTTTAATATCCTGAGCGGTGAGACAGGAGCGGGGAAATCCATCATCCTCAATGCTGTCCACCTCCTGTTAGGAGACAAGGCCACTGAGGAATGGATTCGAAGTTCGGAAGAAGAGGCGAATGTCGAGGCGCTCTTCGACATCTCTGGAAACCTGGAGGTGAAGCAAAAGATCAAAGAAAAGGCTCCGCAGGTGCAGGGCACCGGAGAGGAGGATTCCCTCCTGATCCGGCGGGTGATCTCCCGATCCGGCCGTGGAAAAGTTTTTATCAACGGGAATCTGGCCACTCTCGGAGCCCTTTCGGAGGTTGGAGAAGAGCTTCTCAGCATCTACGGACAGCATGAACATCAATCCCTTCAGCGGGTGGAGACCCACATCGATATTTTGGATGAATTCGGCGGGTTGCTTGGGCTTCGAGAAGAATTTCAAACACAGTACGAAGAGTTTGTCTCCTTATCAGAAGAGGTTGAAAAGATTCGAGGAGAGAAAGAGAAAAGAGCGAAGGAACGAGAACTGATGGCCTTCCAGTCGAAAGAGATAGAGGCCTCCGGAATTCAGGTCGGAGAAGAAGAGTCTTTGAAGGAAGAGAGGACCATCCTCACTCATGCAAAGAAACTAATGGATTTTGCCATTGCCTCGGAGGAAACGCTCTACTCAGGGGAGGGCTCAACGATTGAGAAAATTCAAAAAATTCTCAGTCAAGGAGGGGACATGGCGGCCATTGATCCCTCTCTTTCGCATCTCTTGAAGGCCTTGGATTCTGCCCTCATCCAGATGGAGGAGATCGCCCTCGCCTTCAGGGACTATTCAAGAAGGGTGGAAATCAGCCCGGCGAGGATCGATGAAGTTGAGAACAGGCTGGAGGAGATTGACCGGCTGAAGAGAAAGTATGGCTCCACCGTCGAAGAGATCCTCGCCTTTAAACAGAGAGCGGATGGGGCATTGAAATGCTTCACCTCCGATAAAGAAAAGCTCTCCCAATTGGAAAGCCGCCTGGGGCCCCTCCGGCAGATCGTGAACACTCTGGGGGAAAAACTATCCAGGGAAAGAAAAAGAGTTGCATCGGAATTGAAGAAATCCGTAGAAAAAGAGTTGAATTCCCTGGGCATGAAAAAAACCATTTTTGAAATCCATATCGATCCTTTACCTCTTTCTCTGAAAGGAGCGGATCGGGTGGAGTTTCTGATTTCTCCTAATGTTGGGGAGGAGGTAAAGCCCCTGGCGAAGATTGCTTCCGGAGGCGAGCTCTCGCGAATTATGTTAGCCATGAAAAGGATCCTGGCCAAAATAGGTGGAAGACAGGTCCTCGTTTTTGATGAAGTCGATGCCGGCATTGGAGGGGCGATGGCAGAGGTGGTCGGAAGGAAACTGAGGGAGCTCTCACGGCATCATCAGGTGATTTGTGTAACTCACCTTCCGCAAATCGCCTGTTATGCTGACCAGCACCACAGCGTGAGGAAAGAAGTGAAATCGGGGAGGACCATTACTTTAGTGGATCGATTGGATAAGGAGTTGATCGTGGACGAAATTGCCAGGATGCTCGGAGGGCTGAAGGTGACAGAAAAAACAAGAGCCCATGCCAAGGAGATGATCGAGAACGCCAAGAAATCGTGACCGTGTCTCGTGGAGCGTGCCCGTGAAAAGCCAAAAAAGACGGACACGGATGTCGGACACGGACACGAAAAAGGGGATGTCATGATCCGAAAGGCTAAACTCAATGACGTTAAAGAGATACAGCGCTTGATTAAACTCTACGCCCCTCGAGGAGGGGTTCTGCCACGGTCCCTTAGTGAAGTCTATGACCATCTCCGGGATTTTTTTCTCTTCGTGCGGAATCGCAAGGTCATAGGAATCTGTGCCCTCCACATTTGCTGGGACGATCTGGCAGAGATCCGGTCCCTGGCTGTGAAGGAGGAGGACCAGAACAAAGGCATCGGTGCGAGACTGGTGAAGGCCTGTTTGAAGGAGTCGGCACTTTTGGGAGTGAAAAGAGTTTTTGCTCTCACCGATGAACCCGAATTCTTCGAGAGGTTGGGCTTTGGGAGGGTGGACAAATCAGTCCTCCCTCATAAAATCTGGGCCGACTGTCTGAAATGTGCGAAATTCCCGGATTGCGATGAAACCGCGCTGCTCAAAGAATTGGGTTAATACTCCGAACTCGTCACTCCGAACTATTTTTCTTCTCCCAGAAGAATCCTCAGCGCGGTGTTCGCTTGATGGTGGGCAACGATTCCCACCCTCGGTGCCATCAACCCCACTCCCGGCTGGGCAGCAGTCTTGTGGTCCCCCACGATGAAAATCTTTGAGGAGAACCGAACTGTTTTGATCTCATTGTTCTCTCCATAACCGGCGACGCCTGAGGCAGCCACAATATATTTGTCCGACATCTTCTCGGATACCATGTTGATCAGCATGGCCTTTTCATCGGCTCGGTCGAAGGCCTCCACCACCACCTCCGCTTCTTCAAAAATTCTTTCCACATTGTTTCGGTCCAGCTTCTCCTTGTAGGTTCGGATCCGCACATAGGGGTTGATCTTTAAGAGATTCTCTTGAAGGGCGTCGACCTTGGGCATTCCGATTTGATGGATGAAGTACTGCTGGCGGTTTAGATTGGATGGTTCCACCACATCGAAGTCGACTAAGATAAGCCTTCCTACTCCAATGCGAGCCAATGCGATGGCAACCGCTGACCCAAGGCCACCCAATCCGGCGATTCCAACGACAGATTTCTTGATTCTCTGATGAATTCCGGGCGTATGCCTGGCCATCATGAGACATTCAAATTCTTCCGAAGAAGGAATTTCTCCTTTCTTGATGAAGACGATCTCATCCCCTTCTTTAAGGGGGTGATCGGAGGTGACTGGAAAACCGTTGTAGATGACTACATCGGCACTGGGTTTCAATTGGACTTTTAAATGGAAGAGTGAAAAGGGAGGAAGAATGGATACCTCCTTTTCGTTCACCGTGATCCGAATTTTAGGAGAAACCTCTTCTTTCATGGAAATCAAATTACACGAAAGCGCAAGAGTTGTCAATCATCGGGGCGGCCATTTGAAAGATCGGAATGGGAAAAGAATTAAAAGGTTGAACCGAAGATCAATGGTGGGAGAGCATTTGCTGGATAATTGGCTCGGGGATTCTCCATTGCCGAAGAAAAAAAGCACGCTTATTCAATCTTTTTTGTTGAATCTCTGGGAGATTTTCAGCATTTACTAAGGGAAGTTTAGATTCAAAGGATAGATTTAAAAAAGAGAGAAAAGTATCTAAACGAACTAGGGCAAGGAGGTACTTCGGTGCGGAAAACTCTAAGACGGGATAGTTATCCGAATTTACCCCTGCTACTCCTTCTATGAGCTTATTCACGGCATTATTATCAAGATAAAAAAAGCTCAAGAGATCCTCAGGTGTGTTTACGTCCACTCTTTCCAATCTTTGTCCTATTCCTGGCATGGCCATTCTTTTTTTGAACTCTGCATAGTCGATGGGAGGGAGATCCTCGGCAGAACCGATTAGTAAAGCATCTGTAGTGGCAATCCAAATATGAACATAGGGGAAAACTTTTTTGAAAGAACTGACTAAAAGACGGAAATGTTCTTTTTCCATTTGATAAATCGGCAACCACTGGCAAAATACCCCTCCTTTCTTCAACCGCTTAATGGCCAATTTAAAAAAATCAACGGTGAAAAGATTGGCATTCCCAGTCTGCCAAGGGTGTGACGGTTCAGATGTAATAATGTCATAGGTCTCAGGCATGGCCATCAACCAAGTTCGACCATCCAAAACATTCAATCGGGTTGTAGGGGATCTGAGAGCAAAGCCATTGTCCTCGTTAAAGAAATTAGAAGCCTCTACTACTTCGGGAGAAATCTCAACGCAGTCTACTTTCTTTATTGGATAGTCCAGGACACTCCCAAGGGTGATGCCAGTTCCCAAGCCAATCACCAAGACATTCTCAGGATTTTTACAGTACATGATGGGAAGAATACCTAAAAGAATTTCGGTATAATTATCTGATGAATTACTGCCATCTGTTTTGCCATTCACTCGGAGAAAACGGATATTGTCCCTTTGAAATACCGTCACTGTAGCAGAGGATCCTTCGCGGTGATATAACAATTTGTAAGTGGACATGAAAGAATTGACATCTGTCGTTCCCGAGGTGTTGGCCATCGTTCTTCCATACATGTAAACACCGGAATTCAATACTTTTGGATTCCAAGAGGGTAATAAAAAACTTCCAGTGATTGCGGCTAAAACACACCCAATTGCCCAAGCAACCCTGGCCCACTTTCTTATATCGGAGGTGACAATACTTAAGACAGAGGCAGCCATGAAGTTCGCTCCCCCGCCAATGAGGAGGGTTTTTTCAACTCCGATCATCGGAATAAGGATGAAACCAGCGGCCAGCGATCCCAGGATTCCTCCCAATGTATTTAAGGTATAGACATCGGCGACTGTACGTCCAATCTTGAATCCTCGATAGCTCATAAAGATTCGTGTCACGAGAGGGAAAGAAGCTCCACTCGCAAAGGTGGGAGTGATGATCAGCAACAAACAGACTATAAATTCCGTGAAGGCCACTGTCCCCCAAGAAATATTTTTATTAGAAAAAAAGGTCATGAAGTAATCCGGCAATGTTCCGATGATAGGAGTTGTAAAAAAAACGGAAGCGCCGATGACCATCTGGAGGACGGCAAATAAAACGACCGGGTTGTGCACCCGATCCGTAAATCGACCAAGCACGATGCTGCCAAAGGCAATGCCAAGAAGGTATGTGGTCAGCATTGTGGCAAAAGCGTAGATGGAAGTACCGAACACCAAGATCAAAGCCCTACTCCAAGCCACCTCGTACAAAAGTGCGAGGAATCCAGAGACCATGAAGATGAAAAGGACAAAGGTGGATTGGCTACGTGTGATTCTCGATGATTCGCCTACTGCCTTATTTTGGGTTGCAGTCGGTGGTTTTAATTCTTTTATGTCTTTGGTCAACGTGCCCTTTGAAAACGTCCATACTATGAGACCCAAAAATACATTTAACCCTGCGCCGGCAAAAATTGTGATTTGAATACCTAAAGCCGGTATGAGTGAAAAGGCGCTGAAGAAACAACCTGCTGCTGCGCCAAAAGTGTTTATGGCATAGAGGAGACCAATGTCTCTTCCGATAAAACGGGGTGAACGTGTGACGGCCTGGCTTAATAATGGCATCGTAGCACCCATCAATAAGGTAGGACAAAATAAAAGCGAGGAAGAAAGCAATATCCTTATTAAATTTAGTAGGAGAGGATTGCTATATATAGATGGAAAAAGCTCTGTATGAACCATTTGGAGAACCGAGAGAAGAGGAAAAGATAGGGCGGCATATATCCCGATGCCTATTTCCAATAGAGCATAAGCCTTTAATAGGTTCTTAATCTTTGACATGAATTTCCCGCACAAATAGCTTCCCAAAGCGAGCCCAAACATGAAGACTCCAACAACAGTAGAAATGGCATAAGTCGTGTTACCGAAGACAAGGGTTAAGAGACGGCTCCACACAACCTCGTAAATGAGCCCGCAGAGACCAGAAAAAAAGAAAACCGTGACCACTGCCCAGAAAGCACCTGCCTTTCTATCTGAGTCAATCATCTTCTTAGGTAATTGGGGTGGGATGACGGCTTGGCGTTTAGAAGAACCCCTATGTGAATTTAAGGCTTTCCTTCTATGTCTAGGCATATATTTGTTTTATGTATTGAAAGAACCTGTCCTTAGTCGCTGTTTGAATTGGAGAAAAACAATTGGCCCACCTTGTTCAATTGCTCTTGTCGATGCTTGCTGTTTACCAAAAATTATCACACGTTAGGTACATTGTCAATGAAATGACCAGGCCTGTTTGCCTCAAGAATAATTAAAAATAGACATTGAAAGAAATGAACGGAATAAAGAATGTCCGCCTTCGGCTCTATGACCAACAAACAAGGGGTTCCATTGACTTTTAACAGCGTTGATGTTAAAAATTTTTTTATTCTTTTTTTCTTCTTGTTCACATTTTCAGAAGGATATCGATGAAGAAGTATATTCCTTCAGGAAGACCGACGGTTGGGGAAGTCGATCTCGGCGCACTGGAATTTAATTATAGGGAAATTAAGAAAAGAATCCCCGAGGGCGTGAAAGTCCTGGCGGTCGTCAAGGCAGACGCCTACGGTCATGGAGCCATTCCGATTTCTCTCAGATTGGAGAAATTGGGAGTGGAGTACCTGGGCGTCGCAATTTCTGAAGAGGGGGTGGAATTGAGAAAAGGGGGGGTGAAATCCCCCATTCTTGTTTTGGGAGGGATCTTTGGAGGGGAGGTAGATCAGATTTTTCGTTTCCGTCTCACCCCTGTGATCTTCAGAAATGATTGTTTAAAAATTCTTTCCCGAGAAGCAAAGAAACGAAGGAGGAAGGTGAAGGTTCACCTCAAGGTCGATACAGGAATGGGGAGACTGGGCGTCCCGCTCAATCTCTGGCCGGATTTCTTAAGAGAGGTAAGGCGATTCCCAAAGATTGAAATAGAAGGCATCCTTTCCCATTTCTCCATGACGGACGAAGAAAAGGGTTTTACGCAAAGCCAATGGAGAGCCTTTAAAAGAGCTGTGGCGATCGCTCAAGAGTTAGGGATTTCCTCCGAGTATCTTCACATGGCCAGCAGTGCGACGCTCACCGCCTTCCCGGGATACGCCGCCGGGTTGGTTCGACCCGGGATCATGCTTTATGGTTCGTATCCTTCTCCCACATTTCGATCCCTCATCTCACTCAAACCCGTGATGACCTTGAAGACTCGCGTCCATTTTCTGAAATCGGTTCCGTCCGGAGCGAGAATTAGCTACGGAGGGACGTTTAGGACGAAGCGGGAGAGCCGCATCGCGACCCTTCCGATCGGATACGCGGATGGGTATAGCCGTCATCTCTCGAATCACGGAGAGGTGTTGATCCACGGAAAGAGGGCGCCCGTCGTCGGGAAGGTCTGTATGGATTTCATCATGGTGGATGTGACAGATATCCCTCGTGTTTCAGTGGGAGACGAGGTGATATTGATAGGACGGCAGGGAGGAGAGCAAATCACTCCCGAAGAGATCGCGGAGAAAATTAACTCCATTTCCTATGAAGTGTTGTGTTCGATAGGGAAGCGGGTGCCACGAATTTACAAAGAGTGAACCCGGTTAGAAGTTGGAGTCGTTTCGACTCGCAACCGAGCGGGGCATCAAACCCTGCCGGAATTATTCTGGGATCTGACCCCGCCGTAGGCGGGACTGCAGAGCAGCGGGGCGTCATTTCTCACGGGGTGAAATAGGCCAGGCGCATAGGGCAGAACGCATGGCCTTCGAACGAAAAGGAGCTTGCGAATGGGTGGTAAGAGGATTGAGATATTGGGAACCGGCTCCTTTCTTCCGGAGAGAATTCTTACCAATTTTGATCTGGAAAAGGTTTTGAACACCAATGACGAGTGGATTTACAAAAGGACCGGAATTAAGGAACGAAGGATTGCGGCGCCGAATGCCAATGCCTCAGACCTCGCCAAAGAGGCGTCGCTGCGGGCGATGGAGATGGGAGGGGTTTCGGTAGAGGATTTGGACCTCATCATCATGACCACGATGACGCCGGATACGGCTTGCCCCTCCGGGGCGAACTGGTTGGAGGCGAAATTGGGGGCTGAAAGAGCAGTTTCCTTCGATATGACCGCAGCCTGCAGTGGGTTTGTCTTCGGTCTTTCTGTCGCCGAGCAATATCTGAAAACCGGCACTTACAAAACAGCTCTGGTCGCGTCTGTGGAAATCATGAGCCGGAGTCTTGATTGGACAGACCGGGAGAGTTGTATTCTCTGGGGAGACGGGGCCGGCGCGGTGGTGCTTCGAGCCCTTGACGATTCTGAGAGGAATCAACCCTTCGGAAAATCCGGAAAACAGATCAGCGAAGTCCTTTCCGTCCATATCCACACCGACGGAGCGAACGGCGAAAACTTGCTTCTTCCCGGGGGCGGATCGAAAACGACTCCCATCTCCTACGAAAGTGTGGACAGGAAGCTCCACACGCTCAAGATGATCAAGGCGAACGAGTCGGTCCGGGTGGCAGTAAAACGATTTGCAGAGGCGGCAGAAGAGGCGGCGGCCTTTAACGGTGTTCACATCTCTGATGTCAAGTGGATTATTCCCCACCAAGCCAACCTCCGTATGCTCCAGCAGGTAGCCAAACGACTGAATGTGCCGATTGAAAAAGTCTATCTCACCATTGAGAAGTACGCGAACATCTCTTCCGCCACGATTCCTATTGCCCTCGATGAGGCGGTCCGGGATGGATCCATTCAAAAGGGGGATCTGGTCGTCCTCACCGCCTTTGGGGGAGGCCTCACCTGGGCGAGCAGCCTCATCAGATGGTAATCCTCCACGTCGGGTTGGTTCCCTATGAGGGATAAAAATCAGAAATCCCCCCCTCGGCCCCCCTTCGCAAGGGGGGGTGGGGGGATTTAGCAATTGATTACTGGAATTTAATAGATGAGGTTTGCTATGGATGGAGCTGATAAAATCATCGATCAGGCTCTGAGCATCCTAAGGAAAAAACCCATCGATGGCTATGAAGTTTACCTCCTTCAATCCTCCCATTTTGATGTGGAATCAAAGGAAGGTAAGATTGAAAGCCTTCAGACGTCTCAATACTCGGGCATGGCCTTCCGTATTTTACATCATCAACGAATGGGTTTTTCATACGCCACTTTTTCGGATCCCTCTCGTTCTGCCGGACAAAATTTCTCGCGCGAAATCGATCGGGTGATCGAGGATGCGGCGAGGGGTGCGGAAGCGACCTCCGCAGATCCCTGTTTCGACTTTGCACCTTCTCTCGAAGCCTCCCCGGCCCCGTTACCCATTTTTGATGAAACATTGGGGAGGGTTTCAGAGAAGGCAAAGATCGAAAAAGCAAAATCTTTAGAAGTGTCGGCCAAATCCGTGGATCTGGAGAAAATTAAGAAGGTGCGAAAGGCCTCTTACGGGGAAGTTCTTTCCAGGACAACGCTTGTCAATTCTAATGGATTTCAGTTTTCCTATAACCACTCTCTTGCCTCTGTGAGTGTGACCGCTGTCGCCGAGGAAGCCGGAGATTCTGAGGTGGGCTGGGATTTCGATTTCAGCCATTTCTTCAATCAACTCGATGCGGAGAGCGTAGGGCGATCCGCCGCGACGAAAGCATTGGAGAGGCTGGGCGGGAAAAGGATTTCTTCCGGCGTCTATCCGGTCCTCATTCGCAACAACGTGGCTTCAGAATTTCTATCCCTTGTCGCCCATTCCTTTTTAACGGATCAGGTCCAGAAGGGAAAGTCTCCGCTAAAGGGAAAGCGAGGAGAGAGATTTTTTTCTCCCCTCCTCACGATTGTGGATGATGGACTTTATTCAAAAGGGATCTCCACCGCGCCCGTCGACGGAGAGGGGGTGCCGAGTCAACGGACCCCTTTAGTCGGTCAGGGAGTAGTGACTGGTTATCTATACGACAGATATTGGGCCAATCGGGAAAATCAGTCCTCCGCAGGGTTGCGAGCCGGATCGACCGGAAACAGCCGACGCCACGGCATCAAATCCCCGCCTGGGATAGGGATCTCAAACTTTTTCATTGAGCCAGGGGATCTCGATCTACCCAAACTTATGGAAAACCTCTGTCGGGGCATTGTGGTAGAGGAGGTGATGGGTCTCCATACGGTGGATCCTATTTCCGGGGACTTCTCCTTAGGCTGCGCAGGCGAGTGGGTCGAGAGAGGGGAGAGGGTCCATCCGGTCAAATCGGTCGCCATAGCAGGAAACCTTTTTGAACTTTTCCGAAAGGTGATCGGGGTAGGGGCGGACCTCAGATTTTTTGGGGAGGTTGGGTCTCCAACCCTTTTGGTGAAAGATCTGCTAATTAGCGGAAATTAAATAGAAATGTCGTTTTTTCCCCTTTCTTTCGAAGGGGAAAGAGTTAAGTAAGGAAGGAAGTGACAAAAAAAATCTTGACATGACAATAATTAGTCTGGTATTAAGATAGGGTTTTGAAGGGCGGTTTGACTCATAAATGAATGAAATAAGGAGGTTATTTTGGATAAAGACTATTTCAACGTTCTAATCTTTGGCCAAAAAACTTCCAGGACTCGGCACCTCAGAATCCATAAGAAGACCTTTAAGATTGGACTTTATCTTTTAACCTTCGTTCTCCTCATCACCATTTTCTTCCTCTGTGACTATATTCAGGTCAGAAAAAAAACATTCGAATTGAATCAATTGCTGCAGCAGACTCAAGAGCAGAAATCCAAGATTCATTTTTTCGCATCCAAGATCGAAGATCTGGAGAAACAGCTCTCCAAATTGAAGGATTTTGATAGGAGGATTCGCATCATTGCCAATCTGGAGAAGGGCCAGGAAACGACTTTGTTTATGGGAATGGGGGGACCCTCCCCCTCCGATGTCCGAGAAAAGTTAAAGGCAGAGAACGACGAGATGGGACTGGCTCAGCAGATGAGGACCGACATCGAACGCCTTGAGTCGGAGGCAACGTCTCAGGAACAGAGCCTTTCCGAACTGGAAAAACTGTTACAAGGTAAAAAAGAGATGTTAGTCCATACCCCCTCGATCTGGCCGGTCCATGGATGGGTGACCTCGGGTTTCGGTTTTCGAATCAATCCATTTACGGGGTTGAACCAGATGCATGAAGGCCTTGATATTGCGAACCGGATTGGAACCCCCGTCATTGCTCCGGCAGATGGGATCGTTTCGGACACTGGGAAGGATTCCTCCCATGGGAATGTCCTCGTCATCTCCCATGGATTTGGGTTGATCAGCCGATTCTATCATCTCAATAAAATTCTTGTAAGAGCGGGGCAAAGGGTGAAGCGGGGGGATAAAATTGCCGAGGTCGGGACGACGGGTATGTCGACAGGTCCTCATCTTCATTACGAAGTCAGGGTCAACGGCATTCCGGTCAACCCATTAAGATACATCGTGAATTAATATACCCGATCAGATAAACCGCGATAGCCTATTCACCGCCTGTCTTTCTCCTCGGAAAAATAATTCCCGATGCGCCGAAACTTCTCCTGCCTTGCTCGAAATTCTCTCCCTTGACCGACCTTCCTTTTCTCCAGCCTCCCTTTTTTCCAGTGTATCGCGTCAAATGGCCCTTTACCTTGTTCCATTCCGAGCTTGACCCGGAATCCAGTCTTTCTGAACTGGATTGACGCCTTCGCGGGAACGACGGCTTGAGAAATGATGTAGAGAAGTTAGGGCGAAGAGCAATGTTTTCCTTTAAGGATTGCAACCCTTTCTCATCCGTTATATAATTTGCCGATATAAAAGAAGAACTGAAAAAAGGAAGGCATTTGTATGATTGGGGCACTGATCAAAAAGATCGTGGGGAGTAAGAACGAGAGAGAACTGAGAAGGATCCAGCCCCTCGTCGAAAGGGTCAACCAGTTGGAGCCTGAAATCAGTCCGCTGAGTGATGACCAGCTCCGTGGCAAGACATCTGAGTTTAAGGAGCGAGTTGGGCGAGGGGAGCCCTTGGACGAGATCCTTCCTGAGGCCTTTGCCGTGGTTCGCGAGACAGCGAAACGGACCCTGGGCGAGAGACATTATGATGTCCAGCTCATCGGAGGGATTGTCCTTCACGAGGGCAAAATCGCTGAGATGGCGACCGGTGAAGGAAAGACCTTGGTGTCCACCTTGCCCGCTTATTTAAATGCCCTTGAGGGGAAAGGGGTTCACATCGTTACGGTCAACGACTATCTGGCGAAAAGGGATAGGGAATGGATGGGGGTGATCTACCGTTTCCTGGGTCTTTCCGTAGGGGTGATCCTTCACGAGCTTAATGACCGGGAGCGTCAGGAGGCGTACGGTTGCGATATCACCTACGGAACAAATAACGAATTCGGGTTCGACTACCTCCGGGACAATATGAAATTTAGGCTTGAAGATTACGTCCAAAGAGATCTGAACTACGGCATTGTCGATGAGGTGGACAGCATCCTGATTGATGAGGCCAGGACCCCGCTCATTATCTCCGGTCCCGCGGAAGAATCCACCGATAAATATTATAAGATCAATCGCATCATTCCCTCTCTGAGGCAGGGGACCGATTATCAGTTGGAAGAGAAAAGCCACACCGCTTTTCTAACCGAAGAGGGGGTGGCCCACGTGGAGAAATTGATCCATGTCGAAAACCTCTACGATCCCAGAAATATTGAGACGCTTCACCATGTGAATCAGGGTTTGAGAGCCCATACCCTTTTTAAACGAGACGTGGATTATGTGGTCAAAGAAGGGGAGGTGATCATTGTCGATGAGTTTACGGGAAGACTCATGCCGGGCAGGCGGTGGAGCGATGGTCTCCATCAGGCGGTGGAAGCCAAGGAAAATGTCCGGATCGAAAATGAAAACCAGACGCTGGCCACCGTCACCTTTCAAAACTATTTTCGAATGTACAAAAAGCTGGCTGGCATGACCGGTACCGCAGACACGGAAGCCGCGGAGTTCCGTAAGATCTATAAGCTCGACGTGGTGGTGATTCCCACCAATATGCCTCTGATCCGCACCAATTACGCGGATGTCATCTATAAAACCGAGGATGAGAAGTTTCGTGCTGTGGTCCGTGAGATCAAGGAGCTCTACCAATCCGGCCATCCGGTTCTGGTGGGCACGATATCGATTGAGAAGTCTGAGAGATTGAGCCAGCTCCTGAAGAAACAGGGCGTCCCGCACAATGTCCTCAACGCCAAACATCATGAGAGAGAGGCTGAAATTATCGCCCAAGCGGGAAGGGTAGGAGCCGTGACCATCTCTACCAACATGGCCGGAAGAGGAACGGATATCCTGTTGGGAGGGAATTCCAAATTCCTGGCCAAGACCCTGGTAAAAGACGAGGCCACGGAGGAGACGATCCAGAAGGCGCATGAAAAGGCTTTGGGCATCGTCAAAGAGGAGAAGGGAAAGGTCATCCAGGTGGGAGGCCTCCACGTTCTGGGGACCGAGCGACACGAAGCGAGACGCATTGACAATCAATTGAGAGGAAGATCCGGCCGACAAGGCGATCCGGGTTCGTCCCGATTCTATCTCTCTCTGGAAGATGACCTCTTGAGGATTTTTGGCTCGGAGAGGATTTCCAAGATCATGGATCGGCTGGGCATTGAAGAGGACCAGCCCATCGAGCACCGGCTGGTCACCCGGGCCATTGAGAGCGCCCAGAGAAAAGTGGAAGCCCATAATTTTGAAATACGGAAGCATCTGCTGGAATACGATAATGTCATGAACAAACAGAGGGAAGTCATCTATTCCCAGCGGAGAGAGGTCCTTGGCAGCGAAGACCTGAAAGACACTGTGATGGAAATGATCGAAGAGGAGGGCGAAGGGCTCGTTGATTTCTATACGGATGAAAAGCAATACTCCGAGGAGTGGGATCTGAAAGGGCTTCAAGATGCCTTTTTTCAACAATTTTCTTTCAAGTGGTCTGTTCCCTCGATAGAAGAAAATGGAATCAGAAGAGACCAATTAAAAGAAACGATTATTGAGAAAGCCAAGGAGGTGTACCAGAAGAAGGAGGAGGAATTCGGAGCCCCTTCGCTTCGATACTTGGAGAAGGTGATCATGCTCCAGTCCATCGATTTCCATTGGAAGGACCACCTTCTTGCCATAGACCAGCTGAAGGAAGGGATCGGTTTAAGAGGTTACGGCCAGAGAGACCCTCTCATTGAATATCAAAAGGAAGCCTATCAAATGTTTCTCGATATGTTGGACAGGATCAAAAAGGATACGGTTGAGAAACTGTTTGCCATTCAGATGGCCAAGGAAGAACAAGCAGTGAAAGAAGTGAAGATGGAGCGAAAACAGACCTTTATCATGAGCCGGGGGGAAGCGGCCCAGGGTGGGGGTGGAAAAACAGAAAGCGGAAAGGGTGTGACCATCCGACGGGAGGGAAAGAAGGTCGGACGGAATGACCCCTGCCCGTGCGGGAGCGGGAAGAAGTACAAACGGTGTTGCCTGTTGAAAGAAGAGGCAAGAGCTTAGAAATTCCAGAATGCAGATTGCGGAATGCAGAATGCAGAATGTGGAATCCACCCCATCCCCCTTTGCTAAAGGGGGGTCAGGGGGGATTAAATTATGTAGGAAAACATTTGAGAAGTTTTTTGAGAACGATATCAACGGCGAGGGCAATAGATGAAGCCACTCGATTTTAGGGTACCAGGTTTTCTTTTTTCGGGGATTTCAGCCGGGATCAAGAAGGATGGGAAGAGGGATTTAGGCCTGATCTACTCCGAGATTCCTGCACAGGTGGCCGGGCTCTTCACCACGAACGCCGTGAAAGCAGCACCCGTTCAACTGGATAGGGAGCGTATCAAGAGAGGTCTCTGCCAGGCGATCGTTGTGAACAGCGGGAATGCGAATGCCTGTACGGGGATCCAAGGATTGAGAGATGCCAAAAGGGTTTCATCCCTTGTCGCAAAGCGGCTGGAAACCGATGAGCGGCTGGTATTCCCTTCTTCTACTGGCGTGATCGGAAGCCGGCTTCCAATGAAGAAAATTGAGAAAGGAATTCCAAGATTGATTGATCAGCTTTCTTCAGAGGGCTGGACGAAGGCAGTGGAGGCCATGATGACCACAGATACCTTTCCAAAGATTGAGGTGGCCACATGTCGCATCAAGGGAAAACAAGTCAAATTATGCGGGATGGTCAAGGGCGCAGGAATGATACGCCCCGACCTGGCAACGATGCTCTCCTTCCTTGTCACGGACGCTTGCATTAAAGCCCCTCTGCTTCAACGGATGTTGGAAAAGGCCGCTGAGGCATCGTATAACCGGATCACGATTGACGGGGAGACCAGCACCAATGACACGGTTTTGCTCTTAGCCAACGGAAAGGCGGGTCATCCATATTTAAGTCGTACGGACCGCGAGGCTGAGGCGTTCCAATCAATGCTTTCAAAAGTTTGCCGGAGTTTGTCTGAAAGTGTGGTGAAGGATGGAGAGGGCGCAACCAAAGTCATCGAAATCCTGGTCCGGGGAGCACGAAACATAAAAGAGGCTAAACAGGCCGCATATGCGGTCGCCCATTCTCCGTTGGTCAAGACGGCTTTCTTCGGAGAAGATGCCAATTGGGGAAGAATTCTCTGCGCCCTGGGGTATTCCGGCGTGCCAATCGATCCAAATAAAATTGATCTCTTTTTCGACAAGGCTCCGATCGTAAAAAAAGGGATGGGAGTAGGTCCTCGATCAGAAGAAAAAGCAGGTCAGGTCCTCAAAAAGAAATCCTTCAAGGTCACTGCTGATCTCCATCAGGGCAAGAGCCAATTTTCAGTCCTCACCACAGACCTTTCTTTAGGCTATGTGAAGATCAACGCCTCCTATCGGTCGTAATTTCCACACTTCATCAACGCTTGACACCCTCTCCTCCTATCCCCGTGTGCCCCGCGTCATGCCATCTCCTCTTCCCGCGATGACAATCCACAAAAAGTTGTTGAATAATTGTGGAATCAGATCCTCTTTCCCTTTACAGAGGTGCTCCCCACCGCTTTGCCTAAGAAACGGGCAGATATAACCTCTTAAAATTAATTGAAAAATACAAAAGTGATTGTAAAAGAACTGCCACCCGTTTAGAATTTTATATCTCCTTTAACAAGAATAGGTAAAAAATGTGCGTCATTCAGGGTCTTCTCGAAAAGATCTCTTTTCACAGCGAAGAAAATGACTTTGTGGTGGCAAAACTCCGGGAAAAGGAGAAGAAGGAGCTGACCACCATTGTCGGAAATCTTTCCGGTATCAACCCGGGTGAATCCCTGAAACTGACGGGCAAATGGGTACAGAATAAGAGATTCGGCGAGCAATTCCAGGTCGAGAGCCTCGAAGTCACCGTACCCGCTACCCTCCATGGGATTCAAAAATATCTCGCCTCCGGATTGATTCAAGGCATCGGCCCGATCATGTCGGAGAGGATTGTCGAAAAGTTTGGGCTTCATACCCTGGAGGTGATCGAAAAACAACCTGAAAAGCTATCCGAGGTGGAAGGCATCGGTCCTAAACGGATCTCCATGATCAGAAAAGCCTGGGGGGAGCAGAAAGAGATCAAAGAGATCATGATTTTTCTGCAGGGCCATGGCGTAGGCGCTGCCTATTCTGCCAAGATCTACAAACAGTATGGAGATCAGTCAATTGAGATGGTGAGAGAGAATCCCTATCGCTTAGCCCGCGATATATACGGGATTGGCTTCACCACTGCAGATAAGATCGCTCAAAATCTCGGTATCGATCGCCATTCCCTGATCCGGGCCAAGGCAGGTCTCCTCTATGTCTTGAATCAGCTGACCGAAGAAGGCCATGTCTACTATCCTGAAACTCAATTGATTCACAAGGCAAAAGAAATACTGAGTGTGGATGAAGAAATTATTATCCTGGCGGTAAGGGAACTGACCAAAGAAAAAGAGCTCTTCTTAGAAGACCTCGATCCTGAGGGTCATCTCAGAGCCGCCTATCTTGCCCCCTTCTATGTGGCAGAGACAGGGGCGGCTCAGAGATTAATCAATCTGAAGGAATCTCCTTCAAACATCCGGCCCATCCATCCGGAAAAGGCGATCGAATGGGTGCAGCAGAAACTGAACATAGAACTTGCCCAAAGACAGGAGGAGGCGGTTCTTCTGGCAGCCACTTCAAAGGTGTTGATCATCACCGGTGGCCCTGGGACCGGGAAGACGACACTCATCACAGCCATATTAAGAATCTTTCAGCAATTAAAGCTGAGGATCCTTCTCGCCGCTCCCACGGGAAGGGCGGCCAAGAGGATGAATGAGGCCACGGGCTGGGAGGCAAAGACCATTCATCGCCTCCTTGAATACTCTCCGCATAAGGGTGGTTTTAAAAGAGACCAGGACGATCCTCTTGAGGCAGATGTGGTCATCATCGATGAGGCCTCCATGGTCGACACCCTCTTGATGTACCGTCTCCTGAAAGCCATTCCCTCCCATGCTCACCTGATCTTGGTAGGAGACGTCGATCAGCTCCCTTCGGTGGGCCCTGGAAATGTCCTGAAGGATATCATCAGATCAGGAAAGTTTACAGTGGTGAGGCTCTTCGAGATTTTTCGCCAGGCCCAGGAGAGCATGATCGTGGTCAATGCGCACAAAGTCAATCAAGGTGAAATCCCCGTTTTAAAGGAAATCGACAAACTCGAAAAAACTGACTTTCAATTCATCCAGGAAGAAGATCCGGACAAGATCCTCCAAAATATCCTGGACCTCTGCAGTAAGAGGATACCCAGGCAATTCAGGTTTCATCCACTCAGAGAAATCCAGGTCCTGACACCCATGCACAAGGGAACCATTGGTGTCACCAATCTGAACATCGAGTTACAGAAGAGACTGAACCCCAGTCAGTCGGGCATCACCCGTGGAGCCTGGACCTTCAGATTAGGGGACAAGGTGATGCAGATTGTCAACAATTATGATAAAGATGTCTTTAACGGGGATATCGGGTGGATCTCAAAGATCGATCCGGAGGAAAGAGAGGTAATAATCGAATTCGATGGGAGACTGGTCCCTTATGGCTATTCTGATCTCGATGAAGTCGTCCTGGCCTATGCCGTATCCGTCCACAAGTCGCAGGGGAGCGAGTACCCGGTCGTAATTCTTCCGGTTGTCACCCAACACTACATGCTTCTACAAAGAAACTTGATCTACACAGGGATCACCAGGGCTAAGAAACTGGTCGTCATGATCGGAACGAAGAAGGCCCTGGCCATTGCCATCAGAAATAACAAACCCCAACGAAGGTACACGCTTCTCTCGGAGAGGCTGGCAGCGTCATGAGTGAACTGAAGAACGAATTCTCCTGGTCGAAAACGAGGGATGAGGTTTTTAAGACGTGCCCCAGACAGTACTGGTTTGCCTATTATGGCTACTGGAACGGATGGCTTGAGAGCGCCCCGGAGAGAACCCGGCAGATCTATGTTCTGAAGAACCTCAAGAACAGGCAGATGTGGGCCGGAGAAAAGGTCCATGAGTGCATTCAAAGATCCCTCTACAACATCCGAAGGGGTATTAAGGTGCTTCCAATAGATGAGATTGTCTCCATTACTCTCGACCAGATGAGAGCTGAGTTTCGTTCTTCAAAGTTGAAGAACTACTGGAAGAATCCTAAATCGTGCGGCCTGCTTGAACATGAATATGAAGTAGTGGTGAGTGATGAGGAATGGAAAGAGGTCGCCGGTAATGTGGAGACTTGCCTGAGAAATTTTTATGCCTCGGATATTTATGATGGCTTAAAGTCCCATCTGAAAGATGGGTGGCTTGAAGTGGAAGAATTCTCATCCTTTTATTTAGATGATATAAAAATCAATTTAGTCATCGACTGCGCCATAAAAGAAGGGAAGGGCGTCTATATCTACGACTGGAAGACAGGAAAGAGCCTTTCAGAAGACCTCTCCATCCAATTAGGCTGTTATGCCCTATATGCTATGGAGAAATGGAATATTCCTCCTGAATCGCTGAGCATCATTGAATATAACCTCTCTTTTGACAAGTCGAACTGGTTTTCAGTGAGCCAGGAAGAGATGAAAGGCATTAAGGGTTACATCAACGGAAGCATCAAAGACATGCAGTCCCTTCTCATTGATGTCTCGAATAACATCCCCACGGAAGAAGATCGGTTTAGCAAGATAGAAGATGAACACATCATCTCCAGATGTAATTATAAAAAAGTCTGCAGACCTTGAGTGATGTTGCACGCTATGTTTACCCTCCGAAGCCTCGGCGTAGGCGGGCGCCACCTGTCCTCCGTAGTCCCGTAAGGCGGGACGTAGGAGGATGCGCTCTGCGGTCTGCTTTTTTACGGACACGAACCGCGCGCCTGCCCGCCGAAACTTAAGTGTAGGCAGGGACACGGACACGTTCTTAGTAGGGGCATGCTTCTGAAAAATTGAAAGGTGGGGTGGATAAGGTTTCTGAAAGAGAATAATAAGTGAAAGAATTCGGCCTGGTCCCTCCGACCTAAGTTGTTTTAGAACCAACGTCCCCCGGATCCCTGATTCAAGTCATTATAGGGGACCCTATTCAAGAATCGAAGATTACGAGAAAGTGTGTATGCCGAGCAGATAGAAAAGGAATTAAGAAAAAGCGTTTTGCCCTTTCCTCAATTCTGTCTTCCCGAAGCCTTGCGAAGATTTTCAAGAAATTTAGGGGGAATTTTGTAGCCCAAATCTTCTGCCTGTTTAACGTCCTTCCAAGATTCGCCGTATTTTTTCTTAAAGTAATAGGCAATTGCTCGATTACAGTAGGCACCAGCATTCTTTGGGTCTATCTCAAGGACCTTGGTGAAATCATCGATGGCCCAACCATATTGACCTTGATTCACATAGGCAATTCCCCGATAATAGTGGGCACCAGCATGCTTTGGGTCTGTTTCAAGGGCCTTGTTGAAATCATCGATGGCCTGATCGAATTGACCTTTTTCCCCGTAGGCAATCCCACGATAATAGTAGATGATAGCATCCTTTGGGCCTATCTGAAGAGCCTTATTGTAATCTGAGATCGCCTGATCATGCTGACCTTTATTCGCATAGGCAATTCCTCGAAAATAGTAGGCATTAGCACTCTTTGGGTCTATCTCAAGGGCCTTGTTGAAATCAGCGATCGCCCAATCATATTGGCCTTTTTTCGCATAGGCAATTCCCCGATAATAGTAGGTACCAGCCCCGTTTGGGTCTATCTCAAGGGCCTTGTTGAATTCATCGATGGCCTGATCGAATTGACCTTTTTCCCCGTCGGCAATCCCACGGTCGATGTAGAACTTAGCATCCTTAGGCTCATCCTGTTTTTGTTGAGCGGAGGCATAGGAGAACAAAAAGAAGAGAACTATTGGCAGGATTATCCCTATCGATTTACCCAAAGTATTTTTCACAGTTCCAATCAAAAAGCCGAACTTATCCCAGCGTTGGCTCTTTAGGTGACTCGTTACTGGTAACTTGTTTAGCATGAAATGTGACATTTGTCAATCAGGCAATTCAAAAGGTATTAATACAGCCAATGTAATTTGTCGATTACGGTTTGAAATCTGCGTCATTAGAGCAAAATGACTTCTTGGAGAAAGAAGTCACGAAGTTTGACACTGTCTGCAAGGTTAAATTCTGACTTTTACATTTTATCTTTCTTCCTCCCTTGTCCGTTTCACAAATTCACAAGGTTTAGGACATTTTTGGCCAATTCTTGACCAGAACAGTTGATTTCAGTAAACGGAATTAGGTCTCTGCCTTAAGAATTGACGTACATCTTATGTTCTTTTTCAAGGACTTACGCTATGCGCCATGCTCAAAGCGCTCTGCTTTTCTGGTGGCATAAAAAATGCTTATTAAAGACGATCTATTTCTAATATGTCAGACAAAATCCGGTGGGGATTCAAATGTTGAAAAATTTTGGACTGAACTTAAGCCTATTCTCAAAAGGAAAGAGCTGCCCTCATGTCTGGAAGGAGACAATGCAAGGGATATGGAGAAAACACTCCTGGTGATAGGGGCGAAAAGATGAAAGCGACAACGCATTACCCATTGGTGATCTTGTTTTTCGTCTCGTTGCTCATCGGGCAATTTGGCTGCGCACACATGCCACAGCACGCCTACCAACAGACGTGGGTCTGTTCCGCCGATGGACCTGAGTTTGACACTGCTTGCATCAAGGGGGAGGGATTACGAGTTGCGAAAGACATCACCCAACGGTTAGCCGGTGATACAGGTACTGGCGCACTTATAGGGGGTTTAGTAGGGGTTGTGTTTGGCGTGTGTGCGACAGTAGGGACCAGTGGTGCTGGCATCGTTCTTCTTCCATACTTTGCCGCAGGTGGGGCGGCGGTTGGTGGGGCAGTAAGTGGTATATCTGGCGGCGTAGAGGGGGGGATGCGCAGCATGCCTCCTCCCGACAGCGGTGCAATCACGTACGACATATGGAAGGGCATTCGATTCGTACAAGTCGATTCGGTCAAACCGACCTTACAATGGAAATCCTTCCCCACAGCAAAAGACATCAAAGCGGATAAAAGCGGAGATTTGAGTAGAATCTCCGAAGTGACTTATGATTTAAAGATCTGGAGAGCCGAAGATCCTCCCAATGAGGATATCATCCATAGTCGAACGCAGTTAGGAAACTCTTCACATAAAATTGAGAATCCCTTGACCCCACTTACCAGATATTTCTGGAGTGTGCGCGTACGGTTTAAGCTTGATGGCCGTGACGTCGAGACGAACTGGTCCACTTGCTGTCCATTTTATACTACTCCATGAATCGTGATGCGTGACTCGTGATTCGTGATCTGGCATTCCTGAATTCTTCTCCCCTAATCCACAATCCACACTCTGCACTCCACAATCCAAGATGTCTCCGTGTCTTATCCTTTTCAAACAGTCCATCACGTGCGGTTCACTTTTGGCTAATTTCTGACTAAGAAGACAGGAAAGCGGACCCTCACTTCCGTCTCTCTCAGACCGCCACCAGAAAATCCCAAATGAGGCACCTTGAAAATTCGGTTGACATGACAGAATTTTCAAGGTCGCTTTTCCCACGATGGTAGAGCATCGGCCAAGGTCATCTTCGATCTCTTAACGTGATCCATGCAGGAGAAACATTCGCTTTGAAGGTTATGCTTTACACTGGAATTGTTTTATGGTGTTTTAGTTACTAAAGTTTAGTAAAATTTTTGCGATCGTCGATCCGGTTTTTGGGATCTGGCTCAAATACCTTAGGGGATGAAGAGACTTCCTTTTGCTTTCCTCCATCTTTGAATTACTTTTTCCATGCTGCGATTTTGAATGTCCCCCTCATCTCCTAATCTCCCCATCTCTCTTTCTCCGTGTTCCCGTGTCTTCCTATCTCCGCGTCATCGGGTCTCCGTCTCCCTGATTTCATACTCCCTGCCTCGCCGGCGGCTCATCGAGGCGGGCCTGCCTCGCTGGGGGCCCTCGGCTTCCCTCGGCTTCGCCGAGAGGCGAGCTCGTCAAGGCGGGCGCACTCCGAATTCCGAAATTGAAACGTCGCCGTGTCCCCGCGTCAGGCGCATTCTGAATCCGGGGCAGATCCGACATTCCCAACTTCATGAGCGGGTTTGCGGTTCTTCGCGGAGGATTTTTTCGATTTCCTCGTAGGTTTTCTTCAGGATATCCCCGATCCGGCGGATCTTTCCGCTGTTCATATCGCGGGATCCTCGCCCAAGCAGCCGCCCCAGCTCTCGGATCTCGTGCATGACATCACGGAACTGGTCTCGAAGTTCGGAACTCCAGGGTCCCCACCCACGGCGCATCTGGCTCCTGATATCGTTTACTGTCTGTGACCGTTCTTCCAGGAACTTCAACCCTTCTTTGGTGATTGTGTAGACCTTCTTTCCATCCTGCTCTCTCGATGTGACATAGCCAGCCTCTTCGAGGAACTGGAGCGTCGGGTAGATGGCCCCGGGGCTCGGAGAGTAAAAGCCGTGAAACCGTTCCTCCAATTCCCGTATGAGTTCATACCCGTAATGGGGCTTGCCCTTGAGTGAATCGAGGATCAGGTATTTGAAATCTCCTCTATGAAACATCCGTTCGTGTGCCCAATGATGAAAATGATGTCTGCTAAACATGGCAACCTCCTTTTAAGTCATGTCGTGTTATATTTTGATATATCGTAATATATCTTAAATTATTTGTCAAGAAGTAATGGCGGTTTATCTATTGGGTT
>DATHCH010000179.1:0-40520 GCA_035319625.1 Thermodesulfobacteriota bacterium | reverse complement strand
CGCTACCCCGGAATACAATTATTCAATCCCGGGCGTGTTGAAAAATGCGATTGACTGGGCATCAAGACCCTACGGAGATAACGCCTTCGATGGCAAGCCTGTTGCCGTCATGGGAGCTTCCATTGGCACGTTGGGAACAGCGAGGGCACAGTATGATTTGAGACGAAGCTTCGTCTTTTTGAACATGCTTCCACTGAATCAACCGGAAGTGATGATTCCTTTTGCGCAAGATAAGGTAGATAGCGATGGCCGGGTGACGCATGAAAACACGAGAAAAAAGATAAGAGAATTACTCGAAAGCCTGATCGCCTGGACAAGAAGAATGAAGCTTGCGGAAGAAGTAGAGACAAAGAAATTGGCAGCCTGAAGGGGAAGCTAAAGAGATGGCCGGGGAGGTTCACTACGCCGGACAGACCGATGTCACGGCCGCGCAAAGGTCATGCTCATCCCGTGAAAAGAATCTCTCAGCTTTGCGTTTGCCTTTAGGACGCTTACCTATGATGCAATTAAGACCGGCTCTGAAAATTGGGGTTCGACTTTACCTCGGTCTTCCTGAAAGAGTGGCTTAGCTTTACGCGTGTTTTGGCTCTGTTACTACCCGAAAGCTTGCATCGGTGCTAACTGAACATATGAATATCAGATCGCGACTTTTTTGATATGTCTAGAATAGAGGATTTATAGCAGAAATATGCACTTTTCAGAAATGCTGATTTTGCCAGGACAAATAAAAAATGAAAACTAAATACTCTGGTGAATGACGATTTTAAAAAGAATAATAAGGAACGCGGCATTTTTTCGGGTTTCTTCCAACACTGTCTTGGAGAATAAGGGGGATAGATTCATCTTTGAAGAGCTCTGTTAGGTTTGACATTGATTTCCTCCTGGGCTAGAAGAGACCCTAATTCCTCGACACTTTCAGATTTAACCGCAATGTCTTATGTCCGAATCACTGTGTTGCAATAATGACATCAACGACTTGTGCCAATACTGGGACCCCAGTTTAAGATTTCCGTATTCAGACCTTTTGATACGCGGTTCAGTCTTACTAAAGGCGTAAATCCAATCGCCTCCAAAATAATTATTTAATATTTTAATCGATCGACTCTATCAGACTTTGAAATAATATCAAATTCCAATCAGATTCAAACGTTTCTTCCCGTTGCCCACTAAGCCCCTTATAGCTCCCCGAAAAGAGAATTAGATCAAATTTTGAGTATCAATATATTTCACAAAAATATAAGCGAAAATCCGGTAGTGGGTCAGTTTGATAGCAGGAATTTATTTTAACCCTAATTTAGAGGCAATTTTGTCAAGGGCGTCAGATATACCACGATCAATCATATCTTTGGTCTGAGAAGATACGTACAAACATGAAGCAAACTTAGTTTGCAGATTTTGTAATTGTTCATATTTGGCATCGGCTAATTTTGCTACACGGCGAAATTTGTTATGTCGATCTCTCATTTTCTTGAGAAGAGTGAGTTTATCTAAAAGCTCATATTTAGTTAAATCGCAGTAAGAAACGGGTTCATTTAGATAACGGCCATTTCTTTTGTCTTCCCAATCTGTTTGTTGAATAGTCAAGGTAAATTCAGTCTTACAGGCCATCAAGGTTGTAGTAAGAATATTAAAAAAATATTCTTCTAAAATAGAATTACCAGCCAATTTATACTTAGGCTTTACGACATTTGTGGCTAATTCTCTGGATCTTTTGTCGTAGTATAAATTCTTTTTGACGATTTTGTTTAAGAGTTGAGTGTCTGAGGAAGGCAATGTGTTATGCTGCTGTCAGATTTAATTTTTGATTTAATCCTTTTATATTGTCAATTTTAGCTCCTATTTTTTTCATTGGTTTTGTTTTATAAGCCAATTCAACTAAGGCTTTTGCACCATAACCCTTTAAACTTTCAAGTACCTCATCTATGATATTTTTTTCCTTATTGGATAACTTATTTGGGACAAATTCATTTTTTTCATTAAAAAGATAAATTATGTATTCATCACCTGTCTGAGAAAAAGTAGCATCTTCATTTATTACATTACTTTTTAATAAATCTTTTAAATATCCATAGATTTTATTATCAAATGGGCCATACTTATATCGTCTATATTCAAAATCAGATATCGGATTTTTAGTTTTATTGACCGATACTAAATCAACGATGTAAGAAAGCTTCATTAAACTCGTTATCGGAATACCTGGTTTATTTTGGATTAGATAGGTAAGTAATTGTTTAGTTTTATTTTTCATCAACAGACCTTCGATAAATAAATTGCACAAATCGAAGGTTCTGTCAATACTTATTTTAAAAGTGCAATAATATCATCAATCTCCCAAAGCCGATCCGTTACTTTCGCCGCCATTGCAGGTGTTATTCTCAAAGTCTGATGAATCCGGCAAAAATTATAGTACATGAAATAAAGGGCCTCTGCATAAAAAAGATTTTCAACCTTCTTTGAAAACCCATTCGTTAACCTCGTAAAGCGCCTCATGTTCATTCGCATTGATAAATTTTGCCTTTCAACATAGCTTGTTGAAATACTTTCATCTTTAGGACTACCATTTATTTTTATCTTCTCTGTTCCTATACACTGAGCTGGGCTGTATCGTTTTTGACTCTCTTCAGTGTTCCCATATATTTTTATAAGCTGACTAAAATCAATCTCACTGCCAAAAGCACTTTCTACCGCTTCAAGATACATCTTATGCCCATCAGTAGTTAGTTGAACACGGTTTTTAAGTCTGGCTGCTAAGTCTTTTAAAAATTCAGTGGCGCAATCAGCGTCACGCCTACCAATAGACCAAGAGGAGATTAATTTCGTATCAGCATCCAAGGCCGTGAATGTCCAAACATCACCATAACCAAATTGACCCTTCTTGTCCTCTGGTACGTTCTTTTCTTTGGCATAGCAAAAAGCCCAAATCTCATCACATTGGATTTTTTTGCACGTGAGATTTCTCAGGACTTTATCTTGATATTCTGCACATGCCTTGCCCAAAGCCACCAGAAGTTTAACAACGGTATTCTTAGCAACACCCGTCATTCTACAGGTCGCCCGAATAGAATTACCTTCAACGAGCGCTGCCACCACTTGCCTCTGTTTCTCTTTTTTTAGTGTATTGATAACCTGATTATACTTGAGCGCTCAAGCATTTGTCAAGTATTATTTTAGCTTGTGAAAAGAAAAACTTTCTTGAGCAGTCAAGCAATATTTTCTTGACAAATCCTCTTTTCTGGCCTAATATGTGCGTATAAAAAGGCAGATGTGCCCCTGCTCAGATTTGAACCGAGATCTCCAGCTTAGCGGGCAGGTGCTCTCTCCATTGAGCTACAGGGGCCACATTCTGGTTTTTATCGCCACGGCCCCCACGATCTAAACTGCCAGTTCAGATCGTGGGGGCCTTTGTTGTTTATAGCCCTTATTGGCGGCGATTCCCAATAAGGGCTAATTTATCTTCTCATTGGCTTCCCTCCTTTTTTGCTAAGGAGTATTTTTTAACACCGCTCTCTTTTCTGGAGATTAATGCACCATCTTTTTCTAATCGATAAAGACGAGAATAAATGTCACGTTTTAAATTCTCAGATTTAGATTTAAAACCATTTTTAAGAAGTTCTGCATGAATAACTTCTGCTGAGGCCCATTTATAGTGCTCTGATTTTAAGATATCTTGTATTGCTTCCCACATACTCATTTCGCCATATCGATCACTTAAAACGGTAGGAACATCAAATAATTTATTTTGTCCATATAGCCCTTCTTTTTTCAATAATTCAATCACCTCTGATACCATTGCGAACTTTCTTTTTGCTTCATCGAGTTGCTTCTCAAGAGATTGGATTAGGTTGCCATATTGCTTTGCCAAAAGCTCTAAATCTGCACCATAATCTGCCATTTTCTTATTCCTCCTTTATTGGTAATGACTTGTTTTTAGATTATAATAAAAAACAAGTCCTGTCAATAGGGAAGTTGATTTTTTTACGGGTATGCAAATCAAACTTGCTTTCTGCATGACCGTTCAAGCAAAAATCAAATAGAAAGATAGATTTTAAAAGGGGGGAGAGGAGGAAAGAATTTAGTCTTTGATCCAGCGGACTTTAGCGGCTTTTTGGGCTATTTCTCTTCTCTTTTTGGGGGATAAACTCTTTGCTCTGGCAGGCCCGCCTTTCAATCCACCAAGGCGACCAAGAGCAACAGCGGCAGGGTTCTTTTCCTTTGCAAGCGTTTGCAAAGGTTCTTGACGTTCTTGGGTGGCTTCCTGTACTATCTGGTGGGCAAGCTGGCTTATATCTTTGGGTCGTTTTTTCTTTTCCATGCTCTAAGCATACATGAACGCTCAAGCAAGGTCAAGAGGAAAGAATTTCAAATTGACCCACTACCGAAAATCCTTGCTGCTTGTTTTGTTCTTATCGATATTGATATATTTCTAGAGTTTGTTCTGGTTTGATAAAACTGTCATTATGGACAAACTACCTCATTCATAGATGAGTCCTGCTACCAAGTCTTCTGGCCACCATCTTAGGCATCTGAAGTCCGATCTGGCGAGAAGCACGGGAAATATGAGGCACTAAGACCATATGGCAATTAGTGTAATTGTCATTTTGCACTTATGAGCGATTAGTTTTAGCGGACCATTTGCTTTTGCAAGAGTTATTTTCTCTTGAGACGTCGCCTTCGCTCTTCCTCCCTTATTTCGCGTCTCAAGAGCTTACCGACTTTGGATTTGGGCAACATGTCCCTGAATTCTATGTGGTCAGGAATCTTGTAAGGAGCAAGCTTCTCGCGGCACCACTTAATTAGTTCGGACGCGTCTACACCTCGCGTATTTTCCTTGAGCACAACGACGGCTTTAACGAGCTCTCCCACGGCTGGGTCCGGCACACCAATGACGCAGGCCTCTTTGACCACTCTAAAGCTTTGCAGAACTGCTTCAATCTCTGAGCATGAAACTCTGTACCCTTTATATTTTATGATATCCGCGCTTCTGTCGACATAAAACACGTTCCCGTTCTCATCCACCTGTACATAATCGTTCGTTAAGTTCCACGTCCTCCCGCCCATTTCCACAAAACAGTCCGAGGTTTCTTCAGGTTTGTTCCAGTAACACCTTTGGGTCCCATATTCAGAAGTGACCAGCAATTCACCCACTTTATTTGCTGGCACCTCTTCCAACGTATCCGGGTCGACGACCTTAATTTGCTTCGAGGGGATGGGAAGTCCAATACTCCCAACCACGGGAGATTTGTCCAGAGGGCTAAGGGTGACACATCCCGTTTCTGTGGTACCGTAAATTTGATACAACGGAGCATGGAGTGTCTCATGCCATCGTTTGAACAGATCAAAGGGAAGGACATCACCCCCGCACCAGCAATATTTCAATGAACTGAGATCATACGAATTGATCCTTTCATTTCCCAGGATCATGCTGTAGAGTGCAGGCACACCCGTAAATATCGTCACCTTGTACATTTGTATCGCGCCTAAAATCGCATCGACCTGAGGGAAAGGCATCAACACAACGCTGATCCCTTTCCCTAATCCCCATCCCAGAGTTGACTCTTGTCCCATCATGTGAAAAAGAGAAATGGCAATGAGGAGGACGTCTTCCCCTCCTTCTGAAATGTAATCGTTTGTCAAATCGCCATAGTCCTTCAGGGTGCACAGCATTTTAGCGTGAGAACTTGGCACCCCTCTTGGAGATCCCGTGGTTCCTCCCGTATAAAGAATTGAGGCGAGTTGTTCCTCAGACTTGATCGTCACTTTTGGCAGATGGTTTGGATCGTTTCTTATTAAATCGCTGAAAAAATATACCTGACCGGTCTTCTTGACAACGCCTCTTGGTACCTTATCGAGTGCTCGGCCTAAAGCTCGTTTCCACCACGGAAGTAAATCGGTAAGGTTCGTAACAATGATCCGTCTCAAATTCTTTTTTTCGGATACTTCTTTGACATACCGGAAATTTGTATCTTGGCAAATGATTGTCTCGGCTCCGGAATCACTAACCATGGATTCAAGCTCAAAAGGGGTGTAAATGGGGGAAACAGGCACCGGGATGGCACCAATCTCCTGAATTCCAAAATAAGCGACAAGGAACTGAGGACAATTGGCAATATAAATCATCACCTTGTCATTCACCCCCACACCCAGCTCGAATAAAGCACCGGCAAATCTCCGTACTAAATCTCTCAGTTTAGAATAAGAGAATTTTTCACCCAGATAAATGATCGCCGGTTTGTGAGGATATTTCTCGCAAATAGCTTCGATCACGCCGAATAGGGTTTTATCGTCTCTTGAAGTGATTGCCATAAAAAGACCGTCTCACGTCACGCCCCGAGGTAGGCTGCTTTAACGTGTGGGTTATCCGTAAGTTCTTTGGCTGTCCCTGCCAAAACAATCGTCCCCTTTTCCATCACGTAACCGTGATCAACTATCGGGAGGATGGGTTGAGCATACTGCTCCGTGATCAATATCGTAATTCCAGTCTTGCTGTTGATCTCTTTGATTGCTTGAACCAGTCTCGATTGTATCATTGGGCTAAGTCCCATTAAGGGTTCATCCAGTAGCAATAGCTTCGGTTGAGCCATTAATGCCCTCCCGATGGCAAGCATTTGCTGTTCCCCACCACTCAAGAAACCACCCTCTCTATTTCTTAGATCTTTCAAAGCCGGAAAAAGACCAAACACATATTCAAGAGTTCTTTTTGCCTCCTGGCGTGTTGCCAAATAACCACCGATTTTAAGATTTTCAAGGGTACTACTTTCAGGAAAAATTCGGCGTCTTTCCGGGCAAAGTACGATTCCCATTCTCGTTCTTTCATTGGGCTTGATGTTGACGGTGTCTTCCCCTTGGAACCGGATCTCACCGAGTATGGTTATCCTTTCCCCTCCTTTCATGATCTCTGTCTTTTTCATGTCAAGGATGATTCCTGAAATCGTGTACATCAATGTCGACTTGCCTGCCCCGTTCGGTCCGAAAACCCCGGTGATCTCCCCCTCCCGGCAGACAAAGGTCACATTATTCAGGGCTAAAGCGTTCTCATAGAAGACCATGAGATTTTTGATTTCCAGCATGGTTCTATGCTACCCCGAGGTAGGCTTGCTTGACGATCTCGCTCTTCATAATATTGTCCGGAATATCCTCCGCGATCTTTTCTCCGAAATTCATCACCATCACCCTGCTGGCGATTTGGAAAAGCTCTCTTACCCGATGTTCCACCATGATGATTGTGATCCCATCCATCTGGAGTCTCTCTACCATAGGAATCATTGCAGCAATCTCGCTGACACTCAAACCCGAGAAAAGCTCATCCATGATAATGACATGGGGTCTCAGAGCGAGGCATCTCGCTAACTCAAGACGTTTTAGATAGCCTTCGGAAAAGGCAGAGGCGAGCTTGTACGGAACATGGGCGTCCCGCTCAAAACCAATTTCTTCCAGAATGTCCAGCGCTACGGTATCTCTATCCCCCAGCTTGCCTCCAACCGTGCGCATAATCCTCGAAGAATACAGCGGGACGATTAAGTTCTTGATGGCGGATAATGAGTGATACGGTCTCGGTATCTGAAAAGTGCGGACAATCCCAAGACCTGCAATTTTATCGGGTGCTAATCCGGTAAGTTTCCTTCCTTCTGCATACACCGTACCCGAATCTACTTTTACAAAACCCGTGATGAGATTGACCAATGTGGTCTTCCCTGAGCCGTTGGGACCGATGATGCCGAGGATTTCGCCTTTGAATAGGTCAAAGCTTACGTTATCGACCGCCTTTACCCCACCAAAGGATTTGTCAACGCATTTAACCTGGAGAACAACGGCTTCATTCATATTTCTGTCCAACGTTCAAACTGATGGTATTTTCTCTGCAAAAATGGCATCAACCCCTCGGTCTTAAATACAACCAGGCCTGCTAAAATAAGACTGTAGAAGACTACCCGGAGTGGTCCAAAAGCTCGAAGCATTTCTGATAAAGGAGCCAAGATGAAAGCTCCTAAAATGGGCCCCACCAGAGTGCCCACGCCCCCTACCACCGTAGCAGCAATGGGGAATATGGAGAAGTCTAAGGCAAATAATGATAAACCTACCCAGCCGTAAAGGTGAGCAAGGCAAGCACCCGCAAGGCAACCTATCGCTGAGCCTAAGAATACGGCTTTGGTCTTATACCAAGTGATATTGATATTGGAAGCCCGAACCGCTTGGTCGTTATCTTTTATTGCGCGCAGCACGATCCCGAAATCTTCGTTCACTAGTCTTCTTAGAACGAAGGTGAGGATAAGTATCATGGGTATGATAAAGTAGAGCTCAACCCATATATTGGGGAAAGTGGCGAGCCCAGGCAGACCATCCGTACCACCGAAGAGTTCCAGAGCTTGAATCACTCTGGCAAAAAGGAGGGGGTACATGAGGCTGACGATGGCAAAGTAAATGCCTCGTATCGGCAAACAGGGAAGCAAAAAGAGAGTGCAAATCGCTCCCCCAGCGACGGTGGCAATGGGAATCGTGATGACCATGGGCAGCCCAAAAGCCGAATTCAGAACCCCGGAGATATATCCACCCACTCCTGTGAAGAATGCTCCACCTAAACAGACGATCCCGACGAAATGAGCCAGGAAGTCAAAGCTTAACGCCAACAAAGCGAAGATACAGGAAATGGTCATAATTCTCTGCCATGTCATCGAGGGCACGACTAAAGGGATGATCAGCATTCCCACAACAAAAGAAAACGTCGGAAGGAGCGAATAGGTGATTCCCCGCCACGAAGAAATAGCATAGATGCCTTCCGTTCGTACTTTGATACCCCGATCAAGTCGCTCTTTCCGTCTTTCTGCCATCTTCAGCCTTTTTTCTTAAATCAACGAAGGTGACATCCACCGTGCGTCATTGCGAACGAAGCCCTGCATCGCATGGTGTACAGGGCGAGGTGAAGCAATCTCAGGGGATTGCCACGTCACTTCGCTCTTCGCAATGACCCCTTTTTGATTTCGTTCACTGTCATTCTTGGAGCTTGGGTCTCTAGGAATTTGGTATTTCATTGTTACACTCTTTCCTCAAGCTCTTTCTGCCTTCCGAGAAGTCCGGAAGGTTTGAGTATCAACGTAAGAATAATGAATAGCAAAACCACCACCATCTGCCACTGAGGTCCGATAAAAGCGGCCGTCAGTATTTCAGCAAAACCCAACAGAAAGGCACCCGCAAAGACGCCTGCCCAACTTCCAAGTCCTCCGATGATACAGACGGCGATAGCATTGGTCAAAACCATATATCCCGTTTCCACGGTGATATTTCCCAGAGGAAGGATGACGACAGCAGCGATCCCGGCTAAGGCTGAGCCCATGGCTAAAGAGATCACCGCAGTTCGATCCGGCTCGATCCCCGACATCATACTGGCATGCTTATCCTGAGCGATCGCTCTGAGGGATAGACCAACTTTAGTGTGGTGAGTGAACAGCCACAAGAATAACATCATGGCTAAACCTACGGCGATGATGATGAGCCGCTGCCAATCGATCATGACCCCAGCGATACTGACCGAACCGTTAATAAAAGGAGGGAGCATATAAGCCTCGCTTATAAACCCCCTCCAGCGAAACAACTCCATAATGGCGATGCCCAAGGCCAAGGAGGCAATGATCTCCGATGCCGGCATACCCTTCACCCGGATCAGGAATAAACGGTAGATTCCGGCACCAATCACTGACACAATGATGATCGAAAGGAGTATCGATCCGATATAGTTTATTCCCAGCCGATTTAGAAAGAGCCAAGTGGCAAATCCTACCAGGATATACAGAGCGCCATGTGCGAAATTGGCTAATCGGCTGACACCATATACCAGAGCAAAGCCACAGGCAATCAAGGCCAGAATGACACTATTGACGAACCCGAAGATAAGAATATTCATCCCGCCTCACTTCATCCAGGGCGGCAGCTCTAAGCTCTTAGTCGCTATCTTATCTGGAAAGACAATCACCCTCTTGCCATCCAGCCATTGCGCCCACATGTCTACGGCAGTCTCTTTAGGGTCACCGTTCTCAATAATTTGGTGATTCTTGGGGTCGAACTTAATTCTACCGTAAGTCCCCATCATATCGGTCTTTTCCAAAGCGGGTATGATGAGGTCCGGTTCAAGGCTCTTCGCCCGCTCAATCGCATCCTTTAGGATGTAAGCCACCATATAACTGGTGGACGTCCATTCTGACCTGGGTTCTATTCCGTACTTTTTCTTATGGGCGGAAACGAAGGCTCCGGTCATGGGAATAGCCATAGTCGCGACAGAACCTGCCTTTGCATAGAGAGCGATTGAATAGGCGACTTTGCCATCCGTAGCCTTCCAGGTGGGTTCGTCCTTCAGGGCGTGAATGTAGCCGATGGGCAACGCCGGCACCTTCATGTCATACCACTGCTTCATCAAAATCGAGACCTCGGGCATGTCGAACCACGGTATCAAATACTGTGCCTTTCCCTCCTTCGCTTTGGACAGGCCGACGGAGAAGTCGGTCGCTCCCGTTGGGTAAACCTCATACCCGATGATCTTCCACCCTTTCTTTTCAAGTCCCTCTTTCACAGCTGTCCCGGCCGCGCGGGCGTGGGCAACATCCTGCACCATGATAAAAGCGCTATCAAATCCTTTTTTGGCTTTGATCGACTCGAAGGTCCTGATGGTCCCTTCGATCATGGGGACGACGTTTCCCGTCGTTCTAAAACAGTACTTGTACTTTTCATAGTTCTCAGCGACCCGCTTCTGGTAGGCAGGACTTAAAACCCCGGCGGAGAGGATGGATACCTTCTTATGCTTGGACAACACGTCCATGGCTGCCAGTGCTGCCTCCGACCGGATAGGACCCCCTACGATAAAATTCGCTTTTTCCTCGATAATCAATCTCTCCACCACGAGGAGTCCTTCGGACACCGGGACCCCTGGTTCAAGGTCGCGGGTGTCGCTTATCTCCACTTTGAAAGGGCGCTTTGTCCCGGCTACATTCACTCCGCCCTTGGCATTAATCTCATCCACTGCCAATGTGATTCCCCGTTCTGCGTCCACGCCGTCGGGATATCCCCGGGAAATAGGGACGCCAAGTACAATAGGTTGGGCGACCGCCACTTGCGAGGAGAGCAAATAGAAACATAACAGCATCATTAATATGAGAACTGATTTGATGCCGATGGGATTTACCGAACCTCTCTTTTTCATAGCCACCTCCTTGAAAAGGGTCATGTCATGCGATGTGGAATCCACCAAGAAATCAGCCCTTCGACTCCAGGTCTGAGCACAGAATTTGCTCAACCTGCCCGAATCTTGTCACCCCCTTTCTATTCAAACGGTTTATTCTTATCACTTCTCTCTGATCACCCTCTTCGCTTTGCCCTCGAATCGAGGGAGCTCCCCGATCCTGACCACCTCTACATCTGGAGTGACCCCGATTCGAAATTTAAATATATCCTTGAAAGCCTTCACCGCACGGTCCATCTTATCTTTTGAAAGAGCGGGAGAAGCGGCTTCGACGCGAACTCTTAGATGCTTTCCCGATCCCATTTTGGGAGCAATCACTTGATATTCATTTGAGAATTCTTTTGTCTCACGGACGAAATTTTCAATCGCCGACGGAAAGATGTTCACCCCGCCGAATTGGAACATATCATCTGCCCGGCCGATGATCCCTCCCTCCAGTCGAAGGGAAGTTCTGCCGCAGTCACATTTCTTCACATCGAATTTGACGACATCACCCATCCGCCATCGGATCAACGGCATGGATTCACAGCAGAGGTTGGTGAGGACCAATTCACCTTCTTGGCCTGGACCAAGATTTTTGCCCGTCTCTGGATCGATCACCTCAGCGAGAAACATGCTTTCGATCACATGCGTCCCTTTCTGAGCAACACATTCAAAACCGAAGTTGGAAATCTCTGTGGAACCGATGTCATCATAATTCTTGGCACCCCAAGTGGTTTCGATCAATTTTTTGGTCGAAGGAACCTGGGCACCTGGTTCTCCGGCTGCAATGACAATTCGCACCGTTGTTTTAGATAGATCCACCCCCATCTTCTTTGCGGTCTCTCCGAGGAAAAGGATGTAAGTAGGTGTTCCGCAGACAACGGTGGGTTTCCATTCAAAGATACTTCTGATGCGGTCCTCTGAACTCTGTCCACCACCCGGGATGACGAGAACGCCCCCTTGCTCAAAAGATGAATGGATTCCCCACCAGGCCAGGTAGAGTCCGTAGTTAAATGGGATAAAAATGGTATCCGCCTTGGTAATTCCATACCCATGCATAAAATACATAAACTGGTCATAGTACACTTCTAACCAGTCCTTCTTGCTCAATAGAGAACGGACGGGGATTCCGGTCGTCCCGGTCGTTTGGAACACCCTCACCCCTTCCTCTGGAGAGATGCAATGGAAGTCCCCATAGGGAGGAGATTTCTCCTGACTTCGTCTCAATTCGTCCTTGACCGTGAATGGAACTTTACTCACATCTTTTAAGGTCTTAATATGCTCAGGCCTCACACCAGCTTCATCAAACTTCCTCCGGTAAAAAGGCGCCCGCTCATCTACATAGGCCATCTGCTTTCTGAAAAGGGCGAGCTGGTATTCCAAGAGTTTCTCTCTTGGCATTGTTTCCAATTCAGGTTTCCACATGATGACCTTTTCCATTTTGGCTCCCTTCTATAAACGTGACGGGTACGAGACCCCTGCCTACAGGCAGGCAACATGAGTAATAAAAATGCTCCTCTGGTAAGGGTTAATGTTACGGTTAGGAGGCTAGTTAACCCATCTTCTAAACCGGCGTCTTTACCTTAACCATTCCACGCGACTTTCATTTTCTCAGCCATTTCAATGGACATTAGATGAATGTTATCCACACGATCTCTTGATGCTACGAATCCCCATTTTTCCTTAATCCCAGCAATATCTTTTCAGGGAGGATGGGGAGAGTTTTCACTCTCACCCCTGTCGCGTCATACACCGCGTTGGCGATGGCGGCGACCATACCCGAGACATATCCTTCCCCTACTTCCTTTGTGTGATAAGGAATATCTTTTTCATATCTTTCCGTGATAATGTCGACGTAATAAGATTCAACCATATCTTTTGCACAAGGAATTTTATAATCGAGGAAAGAAGTCGTAAGAGTCTCACCCTTCTCCATCAAAACCTCCTCCCAGAGGGCGTGGCCTTGTGCCATGGAGACTTGACCGTCAATCTGTCCTTCGACGATCAATGGGTTGATTGGAAAGCCGCAGTCATGGGCTGTGGTGGCTTTCACAAGTTTCACCTGGCCGGTTTCCATATCGACCTCAACCTCGGCAACTTGGGCATCGAAGGCATAATTGTCACTCCACCTGCCTTTGGTCGTAGCAAGGCTCGGGTGTGCGGGCACGTCCTTCATCGTTCTGTAATGGCCCTGGCCGATGATGGGATTCCCACGGCGCTTTGCGATGCTCGCCGCCACCGCCTGGGTAAAAGAGATCGATCGGCCCGGGGAGTCTTTGACGGAGATCTCGCGGTTTTTCACAACGAGGTCTTCCGGATTGGCTTCAAGCTCCTGTGCGGCAACTTCGAAGAGTTGACGTCTTGCGTCGGAGGCAGCAAGCTTGACCGCATTTCCAGAAACATAAGCCCCGCCGCTGATCCAAGAGCCAATATCCACAGGAGTGGTTTCGGTATCTGCTGCCACCACGCGGATGTCCTCCATTGACACCCCGAGTTCCTCGGCGACAATTTGAGACAAAATGGTTTCGGCCCCCTGGCCGATGTCCAGAGCCCCGGTGATCAGAGAGACGGTGCCATCGTCATTCAATTTGACGATCGCGGCCGAAGCATTGGGATAGATGAGGGAACCGCTGAAATAGGAAGAAACCCCCATTCCAATTCCCTTTCTGATCTTGCCTTTGGGCAGCGATCTGTTTCTTCCGTATTTTTCTTTGAATTGTGTGGTCCCGGCGACCTTTTCGATACATTCGACCAAACCGCAGTTTCTGACAGGATCTTGATTGGGAAGGATATCCCCTTTCTGCCGGGCGTTTTTCAGACGGATCTCCACCGGGTCGATTCCCAACTCTTCAGCAATCATATCCATTTGAGATTCGACAGCAAACCGTAGATTGGGGGCACCATGTCCCCTTTGCGGGGCTCTGACCGGATTGTTCGTGTAAACCGAGTAGCCTTCGTACTTCAGGTTCGGAATTCGGTAGCAGAGCATGACAAAACCCCAGCAAAGGAAAATCACGACTACTCCGCTTCCCCGGTAGCCACCGCTATTATTGATCACCCTGACCTGCTGGGCCACCAAGGTTCCGTCTTTTTTGACACCTGTTTTCAGCTCTACAAAGATGGGTTGGCCGTGCCTGGCAGCCTCAAATACCTCCTCCCTTGTGCAAACAATTTTCACCGGCCTTTGGGCCTTGATGGAAAGCAAAGAAGCACAGAATTCATGGGAAAAAAGGTCGACTTTCCCTCCGTATGCTCCTCCCACATAGGCTTTTAAAACACGAACGTTGCTGAAAGGAAGTCCTAAGGTGGTAGCCAACTTCGCCCTTTTGATAAAAGGCCCTTGGCTTGAAGTCCAGACATTTAGCTTTCCAGAAAAATCGAAACTGGCCAGTGTGGCCTGGGGTTCCATATAACAATGTGTTCTTAGCTGCCCATCGAATCGATCTTCACGGACGAGAAAGGATTCGGCAAACCCTTTCTCAACGTTTCCCCACCCAGACTCCGTTTTTCCACCAATGTTCTTATAAGGTTCCTTCACCTTGGGATGGCTGGGATGGATTTCAGGAGCCTCCGGTTTCATTGCCTCCTCAGGATCAAAGACCGCGGGAAGTTCTTCGTAATCGACCTGTATGAGATTCAATGCCTCCTCCGCCACATACTCATCAATGGCCGCTACGGCAGCGACCTCCTCACCAATATAGCGGACCCGATCCATGGCTAACGGATATTGATCAGGGGCATATCGAGGGGTCTCCACGAATCCGTGTTTGATCCCTAAGGTGTCCTTTCCCGTGAGCACCGCCTTCACTCCGGGAAGCCTCTCTGCCCGGCTCGTGTCGATGCGAAGGATCTTGGCATGAGGGTAAGGACTTCTTAAGATTTTACCCCACAACATCCCGGGGAGAACCATGTCCACAGTATAGAGAGCCTTCCCTGTAGCCTTTTCCGTACCGTCCTTTCTAGGGACCCTTTTGCCAACGAAAGATAACTCTTCCATATCAATCCTTTCCTGTTGAGGCCGCCATGATCGCCTCCAGAATTTTGTTGTAGCCTGTACATCGGCAAAGGTTACCCTCCAATCCTTTCAGGATCTCTTCTCTCGTGGGCTTTGGGTTTTCATCGAGAATAGATTTTGCATTGAGGATCATCCCTGACGTACAATAGGCGCACTGAATGGCTCCGTACTGAATGAAAGCTTTTTGCAAAGGATGGAGTTCGCTGCCCTGAGCGAGACCCTCGATGGTCGCAATCTCTTTTCCCTGGGCTTCGATCGCCAAGGTCAAACAGGAAAGGATGGGTTTGCCGTCAATCAAGACGGTGCAGGCACCGCATTCCCCCGTGCCGCAAGCCTCCTTGGCCCCGGTGAGCCCTAAATCCTCTCTCAGCGCTTCGAGGAGTGTTCGTTGAGGCTCTACCGCCAACTCGCAAGATTCACCATTCACTCTCAACATGATCAACTGTTTTTTCATCTGATTTTCTCCATTGCTTGAAGAATTGCCCGCTCCACCAATACCTTGGTCATCTCACGTCGATACCAAGGCCTGGAACGTGGCTGTATTTCATCCGAAGCCACCTGCGCCGCCTCTCTGATGATCTTTTCTCCAAGTTTTTTTTCTTTCAGCACTCTCTCCGCAGCCTTGGCCCGGATGGGGGTTGGAGCGACAGAGGAGAGACCGATCCTTGCCTCCCGACAGGTAGCTTCTTTCGGATCCATCCTGAGAAACACAGCGGCCCCGACCAGACTTTCTCCGACGGAGGAGGCCTTATGGATATACTCATAAGAACCGGCCGAGAAGCGCGGAGGGTTGGGGATTTGAACCTCTACCACAATCTCTTGAGGGTCGAGAACGTTTTGGAAAGGCCCGACGAAAAAATCTTCAAGAGATATAACCCTTTCCCCATAAAGATGAACCAGCTTCAAGTTTGCCTCCAAGACTAAGAGGGGAGCCGATGCATCTGAGGAAGGCGAGGCGTTACAGAGGTTGCCCACCAAAGTTCCCATGTTTCTCACCTGACGGGTTCCGATTTTAAAACAGGCCTCGGAGAGAAAATCGAACTTTTCCCTGACAATCGGGTGACTCACCAGTGCCTCATGGGTGACCAGGGGACCAATTTTAAGACCTCCTCGATCATCCCATTCGATCCTGTCTAATTTCTGGATTCCCTTCAGACTGATGATCACCTTGGGAAGAATCTCTTTTTTCTTCATTTTCACGAAGAGATCGGTCCCGCCTGCCAGGATCTTTGCCTCTGCCTTATGTTTGTAAAGCAGGGAACAACCCTCCTCGATCGATGATGGGCGGAAATATTCAAATTTGGGTATCCGCATCTATTCCTCCGTAATTTTTCATGACGGCCAAGCCGCTCGCAAAGCACCAAATACTGCGGGTATTTGGGTTACGGTAACAAAACCCGTTTCGCCTACCGGTTAGGGCTACGTGTAAAGAATTTAGAGACGATGAACGAAGCCTTTTATTAACGATACGGGCCTCACTGCCCTTACCGTTATCCTTTTATTTTCTTAGGCCATTATACTCCAGCGGACATAACCTTTTTCTCATTTTGAGGCAAGCCCCATCGTTTTCGAAATCTCCAAATCCGTTTTTTTAAGAGAGTCGATTAAGAGATCTGCCAGCTCGTCCGCATACTGAAGGAGTGAATACTTCCTATCTTTCAAGAGCCATCGAATGATGATATGTTCCATTGCCCCAACGCAAAGGCTGCGAGCCAAATAGGGATTAATTTCTCTTTTAATTGCTTCTTCCTCTTGCCCCTCCTTAATGATATTGAGAATAATTTGATAAAAGTTTCTCGCGGCCTGATAAGCTTCCGTCGATACGTAAGTCTTGCTCGTTTTCAATTCGAGTAACACGACGACTCCGTATCCAGGGTTTTTCTCGACATAGTTGAGCCACCACCAGATGAACTTCCTCAGTTTGTTAAAGGCACTCTTTATGCCCATCATGTGCTCATTGATCTGGGCGATGAGATCTTTGGTTGTTTCTACAGGAATGGCGAGGAGCAAGTCTTCCTTATTTTTGAAGTATTCATAGATCGTGGCGTCCCCAATGCCAGCCTCTTTTGCGATCTCGGCGATCGTCGCATTTTGGAATCCTTTTTCTCCGATGATTTTCGTTGCCGAGGTTAATATCCTATTTCTTCTTTCGGAATCCCGATCTAAATTTCCCATGTTCTGAATTAGATTCGCACTTCTTTTCAAAAAGATAGGCCCCTAAGAATTCTATATTAGAATGAAATTCGAGAATGTTTTTATCTAATACACATATCCTTAATCCTTTGTCAATATAATTTTTCATTGTTCGTATAATCTATTAAAATTGTTCGTATTTTATGGAAATAGGCTAATAAATAATTTCCTGCAATAATCGATTTTAATTCGAAAATTAAGCAGAAACATTGTTGGAATTGAAGTGGTTTTGTTTGAAATCGCTCATCCTTTCTTTCACCAAGTATTTGACGGTGCTATTCTTTTCTGTTATGAAACCGCACATGAACGACAATAGGAAGAGAAATATCCTCAATAAAGCTCCTTCAGGAATTAGTCCAATGGATGTCGTAATCACCAACGGGAATCTCTTTAATGCTTCAACGGGAGAGTTTATCAAGAGACAATCGATATGGGTTAAAGAAGGGATGATTGCCTACATCGGACCCGATCATGATTTCCCGAAAAGAGAGCAGACAGTCGTCGTTGACGCGGATGGAATGGTCCTTCTCCCGGGCTTAATTGAAGGCCATACACACCTCTTCAGATCAGGGATAGAAGAGTACATCAAGCATGTGATTTCGAAAGGCATAACGGCGGTTGTAATGGAAACGAGCGACCTTGGCTTGATTATTGGGAAGAAAGGGATTGAATATTTTGCCGAAGGGTTTAAGGGACAGCCCATCCGATGCTATTACACTGTTCCCCCTCTTTGTGGTCTCACCCTATCGGAGGAGATAAACGCTCTACCGAATGGAGAACTCTTGTCCTTTTTGAAAGATCCAAATTGTCTCGGTGTTGGAGAGGTTTTCTGGAGCAACATGTTTTTAAGGGGGAGACAAGGAGAGAGAGTGAGAGAACTTGTTTCCTTAGCACTCCATCTTGGTAAACGAGTGGAAGGGCATACCGCAGGAGCAACGGAGAAAGAACTTCAGGCTTATACCTGTCTTGGTCCTTCCTCTGACCATGAACCCATCACTGAAGATCAGGTTATGGAGAGGTTGAGACTTGGTTACTGGGTGATGATTAGAGAAGGATCTGTAAGAAAAGAGCTCTCCGGCGTAAAAGGGATTTTCAATAAGAAGATTGATTTTCGAAGATTGAGTCTGGTAACTGATGGGGTGGACCCTCAAACGTTCATGGAAGAAGGCTATCTCGACGCTTCTTTAAAAATGTTACTGAAACTTGGCGTTCCACCTAAGCTCGCTTATCAAATGGTGACGATCAATGTGGCAGAACACTTCCGTCTCGATCATCTTATCGGCTCCCTTTCGCCCGGGAAGATGGCCGATATTCTAATTATTCCATCCCCCCATGATTTTTCACCGCAACTGGTGATGTGCGATGGAAAAATCATTTACAAGGATGGAAAATCTTTAGTTCAACCGAAAAAAGTTTTTTCCCCGAAGTATATGTTTAACACAGTTAAGGTTCCGGAACAGATGATATCTTCGATTGCGAAGGGGGCGCTGGCGGTATCCACCAACCTGTCTTCGCCTGCCGGAGCGAGCTTCGCGCAAGCGGGAGGTTTAACGAATGCGGGGAAAGGAAGAGTAAGGGTGATAGAACTCGTCACTGGTCTTGTAACCAAAGAAAGGATCGTCAATCTTGAAGATCCTGGGGAATCTAACGATGTGCTGATGCTTCTTGCTTTGAATCGGGTGGAGGGCAAGGGATCTTTTATGGGACTCCTCAAGGGATTCGGCCTTCAACGGGGAGCCTATGGGACGACGATGTCGTGGGATACCATTGACATGTTCATTGTTGGGCGTGATACGCGTTCGATGGTGACAGTGATCCACAGACTGAAAGAGATCGGAGGAGGCGGTGTCTACGCTATTGGAGATGAAGTCATCTCAGAATTTCGAGCTCCTCTCTGTGGTTTCTATTCACTCAAACCAATGGAAAACTTAAGGGCAGAAATCAAAGAGCTTGAAGAGTTACTGAAGACGAACGGAGTAAGATGGGAAAAACCTACCCTTACTATAGATACGCTCGGAACGCCTGCCATTCCTCACCTAAGAATTACCCATCACGGCTATGTCCGATTAAGAGATCGCGTGGTCCTTCCAGTTCAGGCTTAACGAAAAATATTTTCTCAGAATTGAATAGCAGAGCTGCAACCATAACAAAATCTAATAGATGATGACTGGTATTAAAGCCACTCTTTCAAATCTAGGTAGAAACCCGGTAGAAAAGGCATAAAAAAGACTATATGCATTTCTCATATTTCTGCGGGTTTTGAGCATTATCGTGTTTACATAAAACCAAAATGGTGACAATTAAGAATTCAAAATCCAAACTGCAACCAGCTTGCCAAAACAAACCTATAAAACTTGAACATGGTAATCCGAGGAAATACTCGGATTTCCTCAAAGAACTTGAAGAAAAAGAAAGAAGAAAAACATCTTCTACATTTTTTCCTTTGAAGAGGAAAGGAACATTTACTCCTCTAATTTGTATTTTTTAATCCATAAAGGAAGGGCAACTCATAATGCCAACTGAACTAGATGTTTTCCCAAATCTCTTAAAAATGTAGATACTGATTCTATATTGATGTCGAAATTAAGAAATTCTGGACGGAAGGACGGGCGAGTTTGTTTGGAACAGATATTAGGATTAGGGTTCAATTGGTGATTCATCTTGGGGTGAACGACAAAGGTAAAGTTTTTACGCGAAACGAGGATGTTGAAAAGGAGATAACGGCGTCAAGGTCTACCCCTGAAAGAGTGGAAGCAATTATCGGTCAAACTTTGACCGATATTTTTGATGCCTATTTTTCTTCCCCTTATTAGAAGTTTTCCTTCTCCTGTGTCGCGACGATGCCGTCGGTCGACCCTAAACAGAGCCATTGCCACAATCGGAAAATTCTGACCGGATTTTCTATGCGATCTAGAATCTGAAATTGAGACCTACTCCAAGCCTGCCCGTAGGAATTTATTGATTGTTGAGTTGTAGTCCTCACACTAAAGGAAATCTGGTCTTGGCGACCTTAGTGACCCATAGAATAGAGTTGGCAAGTTCCTCGCTCCCCAATGGCCCAATAGCTTGCCAATACCTGCACTTTGCGTAAACTGAAGATATCTAGCTGAAATCTGCATTGGAAAGGAAGAGGGGCGTTTCATTGACTACAACAAGATGTACTAGTTGGTCAGGCGTTAATTTGGTACTGTCTTTCAAATCAAATAGTGGTACAGATTGAATATAGGAAGAGCCTTTTTTTCCGGCAGGGAACACAAAAGTGAGGCGCGAACGGGTCGATCAAAATTTGATCTTCTTGTAAAAAACCCCCTTGGCTATTTCTGCTGCGATGATGTAGAGAAACATGATTGCCCCCAGGGCAACGAAGAATGGAGCGGGCAGGGGACGAAACCTAAAAAGACCTCCCAACGGACTGAAAGGAAGAATAAGTGTCACTCCGGCAACGATCAGGGTGGCGGTCAACAGATATTTCCCGGGTCTGCTCTGATAAAAGGGTCTGCGCGTACGGATGACGAGGACGATCACCGAGGCGGAGATCACCGATTCCAGAAACCAGCCGGTTCGGAATAAATCGGGTTGAGCATGGAGAATGAAGAGCAGTACGCCAAAGGTGAGGAAGTCAAAGACCGAGCTCACCGGACCAAAGGTCATCATAAAGTTGCGGATGAACTTAATGTCCCAGCGTCGGGGCTTCTCAACGAATTCAGGATCCACACGGTCCGTGGCAATCGTCATCTCCGGGAAGTCGGTCAGCAGGTTGGTGAGGAGGATCTGCGAGGGCAACATAGGGAGAAAGGGCAGGAAGAGGGATGCTCCTGCCATGCTGAACATATTCCCGAAATTGGCGCTCGTGGCCATAAAGACGTACTTCAATGTATTGGCAAAGGTAGTCCGTCCTTCGCGCACACCTTCCACCAGGACATCCAGATCTTTTGCCAGAAGCACAATATCCGCCGCCTCTTTGGCAACATCCACAGCGCTGTCCACGGAGATCCCCACATCGGCAGAATGGAGTGCGGAGGCGTCGTTGATCCCATCGCCCATATAGCCAACCACATTTCCAGCCTTTTTGAGTGCATGGATGATGGCTTCTTTATGATTCGGCTCAACCTCAGCGAAGACATTCACTTCATTGACACGGTTGAGCAGCGCCTCATCGCTCATCTGGTGGAGATCTCGGCCTGTAATAATCTTCGAATCCGAAAAACCCACCTGCTGGCTGACATTGGCGGCAACCAAGTGGTTGTCTCCAGTGATGATCTTGAGTGAAACCCCAAGCTTTCTCAGCTTGTTGATGGTTTCCACAATGCCGTTTTTGGCAGGATCGAAGAAAACCAGGAAGCCTAAAAACGTCATGCCGGTTTCATGCTCCTTCGCAATGGAAGAGACAGACCCTAACTCCCGGAAAGCGACGCCCAATATCCGAAATCCCTTTTGGCTAAGCTCTTCAAAGCGCTGCCGGATCTGATCTTGGACCGTCCTCATATCCACTGTCATCCGATCTCCGACTTCTGCTGAGGAGCAGACATCGAACACATTCAGCAGCGCACCCTTTGTGATGATCTGATGGGCGCCGTCTTTTGAAACCAGAATGCTCAAACGTTTGCGAACAAAATCGTAGGGTACCTCGTCAAGCTTCTGGTAGCCAGAAAGATCCAGCGGGCGGTGTTTTCGGATGGCCTCGTCGATGGGGTTTGTATAACCTGTTTCATAAAAGGCATTGAGATAGGCGTAGAGAAAGACCTTCTCACTTTCGCTGCCCTCCACATCGATGGCTGAATGGAATTGCACCACACCTTCGGTCAGAGTTCCGGTTTTGTCGGAACAGAGGACGTTCATACTGCCGAAGTTTTCAATGGAGGCGAGGCGTTTGACAATGACTTTCTTTGATGCCATGCGTTTTGCACCATGGGAGAGATTGATACTGATGATCGCTGGCAGCAGTTGTGGAGTCATCCCGACAGCCAGGGCCAATGCAAAGAGGAAGGATTCCATGACCGGGCGCTTAAAAAAGACATTGATGCCAAAGATCGCGATCACCAGGACGAGTGTTACCTCCAAGAGGAAATACCCAAATCGTCTGACGCCTCGCTCAAACTCGGTCTCGGGCGGCCTGAACTTCAGCCGCTCGGAGACCTTTCCAAACTCAGTTTCTTTTCCCGTGTGAACCACAACGGCCTTGGCATGACCGCTCACCACATGGGTTCCCATAAAAAGGGCGTTCGTTCGTTGGCCGAGGGGAGTTTCTTCTGGCAGAGTCCCAGCCGTTTTTTCTACTGGAAAGGTTTCCCCTGTTAAGGTGGCCTCATCGACGAAGAGGTCTTTCGATTCGAGAACGAGACCGTCACCCGGGATGACATCTCCTGCATTCAGGACAACGATATCTCCCGGGACTATTTCTTCGACAGGGACCTCTTTTGAATCTCCGTCACGAATCACGGCAGCCTTGATCTGTACGATGGCCAGCAGCTTCTCGACCGCATGGACCGCCCCCCTTTCTTGCCAGAACCCGAGAAGGCCGCTGACCAGGACGATGATCAGGATGATGAGGGCATCCGCTGAGTCGTGAAGCAAAATGGAGATCCCCACTGCAAAGAGAAGAATGAGGATAATGGGGCTCTTGAATTGGGAGAGGAGAAGCGTCAGGTCATCTGTCCTCTTTTTGGGCTTAAGAAGATTGGAGCCATGGCGGGCAAGGCGCTCCTGAGTCTCTTCTTCGCTTAAACCTTGCGGCGTGGTTTGAAGCTCCTGAAGGATTTCAGCGGCGGGCGCGCTCCAAAAGGCATGAGAGGGTTGTTTCATCCTAACCCAGACTTGACCTCCGGTTTTACTGAAGAACTACTTCAAAATTGATTTCCTGTCAAGCGAAGAAGCCTTAACGTTGGGATCAGGGCTAAGTCGTATGTCCTATCTCCTGAAACAGCAGATCCAGGGCGCGCAATAATTGGACATCTTGGCTATTTTGCAGTTCCTCTGCTGTCAATCCCTTCTCGCTTGCAGGGATGAGGGGTGTTGTTTCTGCCGGGAGATGGACGACGACATCAGGAGAGATACCGTGGTGCCAGATCACATGCCCAGCAGGGGTCAGCCATTCCTCGATGGCCAGCATCATTGCTGAACCGTCGGAGAGGGAAAAGGTTTCGAGGACAGTGCCCGTTCCAAAAGTCTTTTCACCTACGAGCTTGGCGCGGTGAGCATCCTGGAATGCTCCTGCAACGATCTCCGCCCCGCTGCTTGTCCCGCCGTTGATCAACACTACCAGCGGCAAGGAAGTAGCTACCCCTCCTGACCGGACAGCCACGGGTTTGATCTTGCCGAGGGCATTCTTTTCCAGGAGCACATTCCCACTGCTCAGAAACTGGCTGGCTGCGGAGACGGCCTCATCATAGAGACCTCCTGGATTATTTCTCAAGTCTAAGATGAGTCCCGCAGCTCCTTCTTTCTCGGCGGTCAATAATACCTTTCGAAGATTTTCGGCAACTCCTTTGCTGAAGATCGCTATTCGCAAATGGGCTACCGTGGTGCCCGGCAATAGATGCCAGGTGACACTTTGGACGGTGACGGAGGCACGGGTTAGGGTTACCTCTTTCGTAGTGGTCGTCTTCAGATCGAGGATGGTGAGCTTCACCCGGGTTCCTACCGGACCCAAAATTCGATTCACCGCCTGATCAAGGGGGAGCCCGCTCACATCTTGATCATCCGCTTTCAGGATGATATCTCCGGGCTTGAGGCCTGCCTTCTGTGCCGGGGAGCCGTCGATGGGCGCGACGACGATAAGCTGACCATTCCTCATCTGGACTTCAGCCCCGATACCCTCGAACCTCCCAGTGGTGAGATTGCGCTCCTGCTTCAGCATATCCGGGGTGAGAAAGCGGCTATGGCCGGTATCGCCGAGGGCATCCACCATACCGCTGATTGCGCCGTAGGTCATCAGTTGAGGTTTCACCGCATTCCGATCCACATAGACCCGCTGGATCGTATTCCATGCTTCTGCCATCAGACGAAAATTCGACTCCGCGTCAGCGGGAATCGTGCCCGGGGAAAAGGCGCTCAACAGGCTACAGCCGATGATGGCGCCTGCGATCAGACCGAGGGCGAGGAAGGTAAGGTAGGGTATCCATCGATAAGGTTTATGTTTCATCGTTCCTCCTTCCGGGCAAGGGCAGCAGGTTGCGCTCTCCCAGAGAGTTTGCCAGTCATGAAATCCGAGAGGGATTTCTCAGAATTTTCTTATAATACTAAGAGGAATAAAATGGGGTAAACGTTGTATTTTGATTGCGGAAATGCTTTATGTCGGCTGGTTTTGGATGAAATCATGAAGTTCCAAATTTTGAAAGGTGAGGACGGTAGTTATTTTGAGTTTCGATCTTCTTCTGGGTTCGTGAGTATTGAACTTAGGATTCTGTGAAAGGTCGCTAAGGGTCAGGGGTTGCTTTGGCATTGCCTTACGATCCCATCCAATCCCGTGATTTCCAAAACCTTCTGATCGCCGGCTAATGTCGTTGGCAGGATCACCGAAACACCAAAATGCTCTTTTAGTAGGTTGACCTCGCTATTGTAATCTTCTGTCCCGTTCGAAACAGGCAGAGGCGCGTGGATAATAATTCTACTCCCATTCAAGTATCTTATAATTTCGGGAAGATGGGACAGTCCGACAGTAAGAATGGCTTTTCTGGTTTTGATATTCCCCCGCTGAAACTCATCGTCTACGATTCCGGGTATTTTCTGAAGCATTGTGGCGGTTCTTTTCTCTTGCAGGTAGTCAAGTTTCGATTTCAGGAGAGAATAGGCACTCGAATCTTCTCCACAGCCTATTAGCTTGATCAGATTATTCCTCACCGCATCGTAAAGTTCCTTATCCTCCACTTGCCGCAGCCTCAACGGATGCGTCTCTTTCAATAACATCTCTGCATTGACGTAAGCGGTGTTAACGGAGAGTCTTTCCTCTAAAGCCTTCATATCCAATAGTGCGCAGCTGCTGGGCGTACTCGGGGTGTTGATATACTTTTTTTCCACCTTTGTCGATGTACTTTTAAAGAAGCCTTCGGGTAAAAGGAGTCCCAGCCCCTGGCTATGGATCAGCCAGTCTCCGATCTTGTAGACCTCGGCCTGAACCCTTGATGTATTGTCCCCATTAAGACAGGTTACCGTATCTCTGTGGCCTAGAGCGATGATGGAAAGCTGGTTTGGACTTTTCTCGTTAAGTCGGTAGATGACCTTGCCATATTGAGGGGGTATCTTCAACGCCGTTTCAGCAGTCGAAGGCGAGATGCTCAAAAGAAAAAAGCAGAAGGTTAGGGGCAAAAAAAGAGGTTTTCTGAGTAAATACATCAAATCAATTATGGCATTGAAATCATTAGAAATCAAGATATGACAGCGGGCGGTTCGGCCAAACGGAATTAGTAATGATCACCCTCTCTTCCGACTTTCCCTCTGAAAATCGAGTAGCTATAAGCCGTATAACCCAATACCAAGGGCAGGACGATGGCCGCTCCCCAAAGGGTGAAGCGCAACGTTTCGTGTTGTGCTGCGGCTTGTTGAAAGGTGATATTGGGCGGAACGACATAAGGATAAATAGAGGCGATCAGGCCAAGGTATCCGGCGAAAAAGAAGACCACACTAAAAACGAACGGCAGGACCTCACGGCGAGCCCTCAAATTCTTGATGACTTCATAAAAAGCCAACAGCCCGATTAGGGGAAAAATCCAGATGAAATAGACCCTGGGCGGGCTGATCCAATTTGACAGGGTGGATGGATAGTGGAGCGGCGTCCAGATCGTCACCAGAACCTGAAATACCAAAACGATGAACGCTGACCGGAAAGCCCGGCGATAAGCCCACTCCTGGACCGTCCCCGTGGTCTTGATGATAAGATAGGTAGATCCGAGAAGAATATAGCCGGCAACGAGCGCCATGCCCACCGTCATTGAAAAAGGGTTCAGCCAGTCGAAGGGGCCGCCTGCAAAGTGGTCTCCCACCACCTTCGTTCCAGAAAGAATGCCACCCAGGGTCAACCCCTGAGCGACGACGGCGACCAGACTTCCGAGAAAAAAAGCCAGGTTCCAGGGTCTCTTCCGGGTGGCATTCGCCCGGAACTCAAACGTCACACCTCGGAAGATGAGACCGAAGATGAAGGTGAGGAGAGGAATGTAAAGGGCGGTGAAAAGAACGCCATAGATCATTGGAAAGGCAACCAAAAGGGCTCCGCCGCCGAAGACGAGCCAGGTTTGATTTGCGTCCCAAACCGGAGCAATGCTGTTCATCAATATATCGCGTTCTTCTTCATTTCGGGTGCTTCGAAAAAGGAGTGCGACTCCCAGGCTGAAGCCATCCAGGATCACATAGAGAATGATGGCAAGACCAATCAGGCAGGACCAGATCGCGACGAGATCCATTATCCCTCCTTGTCAATTCCAGATCCCAAACAATTTCCAAATTCAAATATCAAAATTACTACATCGAACCCACCATTAACTTCGCCGCCTGCGCCTAACGCCCCTGCCCTACGGACGTCTCCTCAAGAATGTGCATGCCTGCCAGACGTTGAATCGGCGGCAGGGGGCTGGCGAGATCCGGACCTGTTCTCAATGTTTTGAAAATGTAATACAGATAGCTCGTCCCAACCACGAGAAAGATGATCAGAAAGAGGCTCAGGGACCAGATGACGTTCCCCGCACGGATGGGAGAAACCCCTTCATTTGTCCGAACGAGATGATACACCAGCCATGGCTGTCGGCCCACCTCATTGGTAATCCAGCCAAATTCCGTGGCGAGGAAACCGAGCGGGTGGATCAGCAACAGGGTTTTCAGAAAGGAGCGACTTTCGTAGAGACGCCCCTGCCGCCAGAGAACGGCAGCCCAGATCATGACGATGAGAAGGATGAAGCCGATAGCCACCATGAGTCTGAAGCTCCAGAAGAGGATGAAGACGTCCGGGCGATCCTTCTTCGGGAATTCCTTAAGCCCCAGGACCTTACCTTGCAAGGTATGAGTGACAAGGAGACTGAGACCGTCAGGGACATCGATGGCAAAGAGATTCTTCTCCGCTCCCATGTCAGGGAAGGCAATGACCGCGAAGGGGGCGCCGCCTGCGGTATTCGTCTCCCAGTGGGATTCCATAGCAGCCAGTTTTATCGGCTGGTGGTGGAAGACTTCGCGACCGCTGACATCACCCAAATAGACCTGGAGGGGTGCGAACAGGGCAGCCATGAACAGGGATATTCCTAAGGAACGCCGGAAAAGGAGAGTTTGTCTCTTTTTCAGAAGATAGTAAGCGCTGATTCCAGCAATGACAAAAGCAGCTGTCTCGAAGGAGGCCATTGTCATGTGGCCCATTCGGGAGGAAAGGGAAGGGTTGAAGATGGCCGCTGAGAAATCGGTAACCATAAACTTTCCGTCGACAACTCTGTAGCCCGCCGGGGTTTGCATCCATGAGTTCGCGGCCAGAATCCAAAAGGCAGAGAGGATGGCTCCCGATGCGACTAGGCACGTCGCCACAAAATGGATGATACGATTCACCCTTTCCCATCCGAAAAGCATGACGCCCAAGAAACCGGCCTCCAGGAAAAAGGCGGTCATCACCTCGAAGGCCAGGAGGGGGGAGAAAACATTGCTCACCGCTTGGGAAAAATTGGCGAAATTCGTGCCGAACTCGAACTCCAACACGACCCCGGAGACCACTCCCACTCCGAAATTGATGGCAAAGATCTTCACCCAGAAACGATACATGCGGTAATAGATCTCGTGTTTCGTCAATAGCCAAAGGAGCTCCGCAACCACCAGGTAGAGGGCGAGGCCGATCGTCAAAACTGGAAACAGGATGTGGAACATGGTGGTTACGGCAAACTGAATTCGAGAGAGAAAAACGGCATCCATCATCGACTCCTTCAGAATGATCCCTGCTTCAGCTCAGGCTTTCCTCCATCGCCTTCCGCCGGTCTCATGGTATCCTTCCTGGCGGTGATGTTTAGAAGAATGAATCATTCTTGTCTTAAGAATTGAGCAGTCTCCTCCGGGAAAGCAACATTGATAAAGATGCCAGATCCCATTTCAAATCCAGCGGCGGTAGTCAACCTCGGAATAATCTGCAGATGCCAATGATAGTAATCTTCCCATTCATCTTTGATGGGAGCGGTATGGATGACGTAGTTATAGGGAGGATCGTTCAGTTTGGAATGGAGTTTCAACAAGGTTTCCTTTAGAACCCTTGCAAAGGTTTTAGAATCATCCATGGAGATTAAACCGAAAGAGGCCTGATGGTCTTTGGGAATGATCCAGGTCTCAAAAGGACGCCGGGATGCAAAGGGCTGGAGGACGACGAATTTTTCGTTATTTATGACAATTCTTTTGCCAAAGGTGAGTTCCTCTTGAATCGAGTCACAATAGACACATCTTCCGTGGTCATCGTAATATCGGGCTGCCTCTTCTAACTTTTTCCGGATATTGGATGGAACGACAGCGGTTCCTACGATTTGAGAATGCGTATGTTCCAGCGACGTTCCAGCCGCCTGGCCATGATTCTTAAAAATGATGATCAATTTGATTTTCGGATCTTCCCGGATGGCAAGATATCTCTCGCGATAAGCGAGGAGGACCTCTTCCACCTGTTTATCATCCATCAGAGGGAAAAGTTGATTATGAATAGGGCTTCCAATCACCACCTCATGGATTCCAACCCCGTCCATCATCCGAAAGAACCCTTTCTCTTCTTTCCTTTCCAAACTTCCTTCCGGAGAAAGAGCTGGAAATTTATTGGGTACAACCCTTACCCACCATCCTTTACTATCTGCCGGGCCACTGCTTCGATAAGCGAGGGTTTCATGGGGAGTCAGGTATTCATTGCCTGGGCAGAACGGACAGTCTTTTTTATAAGGAGGTTTCTCGACGGAGAGTTCAATTCTCTTAAGCTCATGGGGTCTTTTTGAACGCTCTGCTGCAATGATGACCCATTCCTTCGTCGTGGGGTCTTGTCTCAACTGGGGCATGGGAACCTTTCCTTGAATGCGGAGTGTCAAATGCGGAATGCGGAATTCTGTAATCCAAAAGTCTTTAAACAAATTGTTTTACAATCCGCAATCTGCAATCCGCATTCCGAATTAAGAATGCCTTAGCCTAAGGCCAAGAGTAATCCTACCACCGCGCCCAGAGGAACGGAGACGTAAGGATTACAAGTGAGGGTTCAGGAGCTTCCGATTCCTCGAGTGAGACAGCTCAAACCGAAACCAGCAGCCCCGCCCAGCAGCGCACCAATGAGAATCTTTGGAATCATTCATACCTCCTATACACAAGAATACCATTGCGTGAGGTCCCAAATCAACATCATTATATGGTCTGAGCTGCGGCGGGCAAGGCTTGCGGGCACATGCCGGCAGGGCCCACCGATATAGAGAAATCGTTCGTTTCCAGAAAAAGGTAGCCGCAGCCTTCAGGCTGCGAGGTCACGCAGGCTAAATCATGCACCTGCCATTTGTGATTGCGGATTGCCGTATTCCCTTGACAGGTGGATGCAAGGTGAATAAACTGATAAGTATCACATTTGGAAAGGCACGAAATGAAAGAATTCACCGCTGAGGAATTGTCATCTTTTGACGGAAAAGAAGGCAAACCCATCTACGTCGCCTTTCAAGGGAAGGTTTATGATGTCACAAAAAGTCCTCTCTGGGCCAAAGGACTTCACATGAAAAGGCATCCCGCAGCCAAAGATCTTGCAGGAGAGATCTCAGCAGCTCCTCATGGGCCCGAGGTGTTGGAGCGTTACCCTCACATAGGAACGGTCAAGAAGGGGCCGCCGGAGGAATTAAAACACCTCCCCTTCTTTCTGCAAGATTTTCTTCAGAGATTTCCAATGGCGAGACGCCACCCCCATCCGATGGTCGTCCACTTCCCTATCGCTCTCTTAATGGTGGCCTCTCTTTTTATCCTTCTTGCTCTCTTGTTTCAAAAAGGGTCTTTCGAGATCGCCAGTTTCTATCTTCTCATTCTGGGAGCCATTTCATCTCCTTTTGCGATGGCTACCGGACTCCTCACCTGGTGGATCATTTACCGATTCAAGCTCAATTACTTTGTGAAAAGGAAGATCCAGCTTTCTATCGTTCTCCTCATCTTTGAAGTGATTCTCATCGTCTGGCGAATTTCTCAACTGGAAACCTCCCGTCCCCTCTATTTTATTATGATGGTCCTTCTCACCCCGATCGTTTCGCTTCTGGGCTACTACGGAGGGCAGTTGACTTTTCCCGTCGAAAAGCAATGAGGGGATGGGGAGGTAGGGAGACACAGGACCCTCAGATCCGGGTTGGGGTCAGGAGGTAGATCCTAAGCCTTTTCAAACATATCTTTGGGGGCGCCGCACACTGGGCAAACCCAGTCGTCAGGCAGTTTGTCAAAAGGTGTGTTCGGGGGAATATTACCGTCGGCGTCGCCCTTTTCAGGATCGTAAATGTAACCGCAAACGTTGCATTTCCACTTTTGCATTTTTATCTCCTATCCGTTGTCACGTCCTCCCTCTCCCCGGCGGGGAGTGGGGAAGCGGTTTTGAGTCGCTTCGCGGGATGGTGCTTTGCCCGCCTGCCCCGCCCGCGGTCTATTCATTGTGCGGGACCTGGGCCGACAGGCAGGGACATTTGAGTTTGTTCAGAGTTTAGCGTTTATTATTTCAATACTTCATCATCGTACAGTTTTTCAATATAATATTTGTGCTTGCTCTCCTCCTGAATCAGAAAGGTGAAGAGACTTCTTAGAGTTTCATCCTGGTTCTTTTCGTTCAAATCGGTATAAAGCTTCACCGACCGCTCTTCTCTTTTCATCGCGATTCGGAGAATCTCTGCGTAAGAAATATCCGGTTTCAATTCCGCTTCAACCATATAATCACTGATCTTCAAATTCGGAATCTTCTCGATCTTTCCCAACTCGATTTTGCCCACCCGAACCGCTTCGAGCTTTTTCTTGTGTCCCTCTTCCTGCTTCACAAAGTCCGAAAAAAGATCCCTGGTCCCAGAGTGTTTGACCCCTTTGCTTGCCCGGTCATAAAAATCCATTGATTCGATCTCTCTTTGAATGGCAAATTGGATCATCTCCCCAAATTTCTTCTCGTCCATAATGGCTCCTTTCTATCAATGGCCTTTTTCTAACCCGTCTATATTTTTAGAACATTCGCCATTTTACGGAATAGTTTTCTTAGGGTCAAGATAAAAGTGATTTTCAGACCATGTCCCCCCATCTCCGTGTCTCCCTATCTCTCTCTTCTCAGCAGGCGCATGGAGCTGAAAATGACAAGAAGCGAGCTGGCCTGGTGCAGGACCGCTCCAAGGATCATGGTCACCCATCCTTGCGCTGAAAGAATAACCATGATCGTATTGAAGATGAGCGCGAAGACCAGATTTTCCTTAATCACGCCCAGAGCTTTCCGAGAGAGTCGAACGACGGCAGGGATCTTCTCCAGATCGTCGGTCATCAGGGCAATGTCAGCGGTTTCAATGGCCACATCCGTTCCCACTGCTCCCATGGCGATGCCGATGTCAGCCGCAGCAAGGGCTGGGGCATCGTTTACCCCATCGCCAATCATCGCCACGACCCGGCCTTTTCTCTTCCACTCTTTGACGCTCATCACCTTGTCTTCGGGAAGAAGTTTGGCCTCGTACCTTATGCCCAACTCTCTTCCGATACGGTCGGCGACCAGGGCACTGTCGCCCGTCAGCATCCAAATTTCGGATACCCCTTGTCCCCTGATCTGTTTGATCGCCTCTTTGGCTCCTTCCCTCAACGTGTCAGCAATGGAGATAATTCCCAGAAGACGACGGTCCGCTGCGATAAGAAGGGGGGTCATCCCTTCCGATTGCTTTGATTCCAAAAGCGCTTTTGCTGATTCCGGAATTTCCGCCCCTTCGCCTTTCATCATTTCAGAACTTCCAACGATAATCGTCTTGGAATTCCACTGGACCTTCACGCCTTTCCCTCTGAAATTCTCAAAAGACTGGGGGTGGGGGACGCTCAGGCCCAACTCTTCTGCTTTCTCCGTGATGGCTCTCGCCAGGGGGTGTTCAGACCGTTTCTCCGCAATCGCGGCCCAATAAAGTACTTCTTTTCCGTCCATTCCATCGAAAGCATTTATCTCAACGACTTTTGGTCTGCCATGGGTCAAGGTTCCGGTTTTATCCAACAAGAGGGTCTTCAATCTTCCCATCTGTTCCAGATAGGCACCGCCCTTGATCAGGATCCCCTGTCGGGCTGCATTTCCGATGGCTGCCACCACGGCTGTGGGTGTGCCCAGGACGAGCGCGCACGGACAAGCCACAATGAGAATGGTGATGGCCCGGATGATCTCCCCTGTTACAAGAAAAGTGGCAAGGGCGATCAGGATGATGGCCGGGATGAAGTATCGCGAAAAGCGGTCCATCACCCTCTGGGTGGGAGATTTCTCCGCTTGGGCCTCTAAGATCAGACGTTTGATCTGAGCCAGCTTTGTATCCTCAGCCACCTGGGTGGCCTCGACTTCACAAGAGCCTGACTCATTGAAAGTCCCGCAGTAAACCTTATCCCCCACATCCTTTTCGACCGGGATCGATTCCCCGGTCAGCGTGGACTGATTGACCGAGCCGCAGCCGGAGATAATTTTGCCATCCACCGGGATTCTCTCGCCGGGTCTGACAATGACCACCTCTTTGGGATTCACGTCCTCAATGGGAACCTGAACTTCTTTGTCCTCTCTTCTTACCCAGGCTGTTTTCGGAGAAAGTTGAATCAAGGAGGCAATAGCCTTCCGAGTCTTCCCCACGGTGACCCCTTCTAGGAATTCCCCTAAAAGCATGATGAAAATGACTGTTGCTGCCTCTCGATAGGCGCCCACTGCAGCAGCTGCAATAGCAGCAATGGAGACGAGGGTATCCACATTAAGATCGGGGATAAGGAGGGTTTTCACGGCGCTCTTCACAATGGGGTAGCCGCCAAGAATCAAGGAAGCGATGGCAAGGGCAGTCGGGAGGTGGAAGGGACCGAAATCGATCCACTTGAAAATCCATGAGAACCCGAGCGTGACTCCTGAGAGGCATAAGAAGATAAGGGACCTTCTCTCCTTCCAGAAGGTACGGGTTCTTTCAGCGAAGGTCTCCCTGACGGCATAACCGGGCTTGGTAATGGCCTTTTTGATCCGCTCTTCCTCCACGCGGTGAGGGTCGTAGTAGATGGTGGCTGAGGAGAGGACATAGCTGACCTCTGCGGAGAGGACTCCAGGGACATGTTCCACCGAGCGTTCGATATTCAGCGCACAATCGCCGCAGTGGATGTTCTCAATGTTGACGATGATCTTCGACTTGCCTTTCAGTTTTTCTTCTTCCATCGGTCACAAATACTCGCAAACCGCAGAGTGCACGGCGCGTAGAGTAAAAAGATTATTTCTTGATCGTTATTCTACAATCTCCTACCTATTTTTGAAATTCCGCATTCGGCATTCCGCAATCCGCATTCGAGTCAGTCTCCCCAACTCCATAAACCTGTGTTGTGAAGACTGTAATACTGGTCATTGAGCAGCTTCTCGTGGAGAGCCTCTTCACTCGCCAGGCGTTTATACATATCCCTTCCTCGGGGGTCCTCGGTCAACTCGGCCATGGACCGATAGTAGGCTTGCGCTTTTTTCTCTTCTCTTATGGCTATTTTCAATGCGTCCATGTCCGTCAACTGCTCCTGACCCTTGGGCTTCTCCATCTTTAAAGAGATGGCCTTCTTTTTGAGAGAAGTTCCTTCGTAGAGAATCCATTCTCCTTTCTCCTGAAGGGATTTGAGGAGGTCCTTCAATTTTCGGTAATGGTTCATCTCAAATTCGGAGAGTTGTTGAAGCATCTCCCGCCCTTTTGGATTTCTCGTCTTTTTTGCAGCCTTTGAATAGGACTGAGCAGCATTGTTTTCAGCCTCCATGGCCACCTTGACAGCCCTGATATCCTCTCGGTCCGTCCACGGCAAATCCTGCCCACAAGTCTTGCATGGAAGTTTCTTCTGCCTTCGGATGACGTCTTCCACTTTTTCAAATCCTTCGAGGGTCAAATCTGCCTCCGCTCCGCAATGCTGGCAGGTGAAGGCTTCTTTTTTGTCACTCCCCATTCTCGTCTCCTCTTTTGATCGATCCCTCAACCTCTGATGAGACTACTCATTCATGGGTTTATCCTTTTTGCCTGCAAGTCTCGGGTCGATATTGCCCGGTCCTCCGCAATCCGGAATATAGCAAGTCACGTCCGTGAAGGTGCAGGCTTGCTTGCAGGAAGGACATTGCTGGGGCACTGTATCGGCTCCAAATGTGTAGCTACAATTTGAACATTGCCACTGGGTCATTTATCTCACCTCCTTACTTAAAATTCCTGTACGAATCCATCGATCTCCACCTTTCCCTATTGCGAAAGAAAAAAAGTTAGGAGAATCACGCCTAGAGCAACTTGAACCAAAACGACGAGAAACGTACTGTAATTGACGACCATATGAGTCATGGCAAGTCGATTCGACCCTTTCCCTTTGGAAAGTTTCCATCCCAGGGCCGCTCCGATCGAGAAGAGAAAAAGGATGAAAACAGCAAGATAGGCATGAAAGCCAGAGGTGAATATCTTCCCCTTCCTATAAAACAAGACTCCAAGACCGATGACAAAGCCGATCCAGAGAAGAAGATAGAAGGTCTTTCCATAGCGGATATGTTTTTGCCATGGGAAGGCAGAAGCAGGGCTGCGGCCGCTTCTGAACCTAAACCGTTTCCATCCCAAGGTGCCTGTATAGACTCCCAAAAGAATCGCCAATAAGATCACGACGGGATGAATAAACGGCATTTCACTTTCCCCCTTCAATCTCTCCATCCCAACTGGCAACCTGGAATTCAGGCCTTCCTTCCACCCGATAAGTAAGATTTGAATTCACCCGATATCGTTTCCCTGTCACCACGGAGATTGGATATTCGAAGGTAACAGTCTTTTGCGGGGCAATTCCATTCTTCTGAAGGGTCGAAAAAATTTCGTCTTTGGTGAAAACGGTATTCCCCTCTGCATCCTTCACCTGAGTATGGAAGACAATCCGATAATCTCCGTATTTTCCGGTGGGCATGTTATGGCCTCCTGCTCGGTTCGTGACGGATAGCTTAACGGTTCCTTTTCCCGCTTCGCCCGTTATCCGGGCTGCATCTTTAAAGAGCTGTTCGTGGTCCAGGTAATGCCGTCCAACCATCCTTTTGGACAAAATCAAGGAATAAAAAAACCCCATTTGGACCACTTCTCTCTCCACTCTTGGCATATGGCATTCCTGACAGGTCTTTTTTGAGCCGCTTGCCTGCCATTCCTGAAATGTCGGCACATGGCATCCTGCACAGGATTCCGATTTGAGGAAGGACGCATCCTGTTCGGATTTGTGTTTTGCCTCAAGTTTATAAGGGCCATAGATCATATTATCTCTGAGATGACAGGAGGTGCAGCTCACCCCATCGTCCTTATGGACAGGCCGGGTTTTTAAATTCTTTTCGTCGGCATTCTGCTGGAGCGCGTGGCAGCTGACACACTCCTGCATTTCATAGTTCTTCGAGGCTTTTTTAAATGCGTCGCTGGTATAAGCCTTGGAATGGGCGTCTTTCGACCATTCCTCATAGATGATTTTATGGCATTTATCGCACTCTGAAGCCTTAACGGTCTTATCGCCCTCCTCGAGGACGTAATCGTACTTTGCCGCCACCAGGAACAGTGAAAATAAAATCAACCCAAAAAAGACCAATGTTTTCCTTCTCATCTTTCTTTCCTCCTTTTCTTGCGGTAATATCAATCTTCGTAAAGATTGAGATCATAACCCAATTGAATCGCCTTCAAATTCTCCTTGAGATACGACTTGGGCAAAAGCTTTTCCAGCTGGATATGAGAGAGGTCGAGATCGATCAGTCGAAAGAGTCTGCCCAATGCAATCATGTTGCCGAAGATCGCCAGGCCGAACTTTTCAATCCCCAGCATTCCAAAAGGAACTTCCTCATCCGTGCAGAGCCCCGTATCGCAGATTGTTTTCTGGGCGATGAGCTGGTCTCCTTTTTCGTGGAGACGGATGAGGATATCCGCCTCGTCAATCATCGGGTTTTCGATGGGCCTCTGATCATAAGTGAGGTAGGCACTAATCCGTGTATTGCGAACCGAGGAATCGTAGTCAAGAAGAAGAGCCACTTCATAGCCCAACTCCTTCAATGCCATGGTAAGGACATGGGAAATAACCCTGACCGATTGCCCTCCCACTCCGGTAAATACGATTCGTTTCATAAGAATCTTCCTACCCTCAAGTGTGTTTCTTCATGACTTCTTTTTCACTGCTTCCTGCTACTACACCGACTCTTTTAAAAAGTATGCCATTGTACTGACAAAAAGTCTTTCCGCCTCCTCCGTCATACCCGCCCCATATCAAGTGCGGGGTAAACCCCAGCGGGTATCGAGGCGAGGTTTTGAGGCCCATATATGTCCTGGATTCCCGCTTGCACGCCTGCGCGCTGAAGCGCTTCTGCGCGCAAGCACGGGCATGACACCCGCACACACCTGCCTGCTCATACCAGCCTCCCTACCGCCGGAAATTTAAAAACGAGATCTTCTCCGTGCGGAGCAACATCAATATCTTTGGTCAGATCCTTACCCGCATTATGACATCGCATCCTTTTCTCTCCTTGGAAGAGAGGACTTGAAGAAAGATCATAGACTTTTTCTTTATAGGCAATATAAATGGGTTTTCCTCCTGTGCCATCAAAACGGTGGAGCTCCTCGAGAGTGAAGGGTTTCAAGCTCTCCATCGGGATTTCAGGCTTTTCCTCCACCTTTTCCACCGACGGGACCGTCTCTTCCTCCACCGCCCTGGCGATCCCCAATTCGTCATCCCGGAGATGGTCTCTTTCGCCTTCGACGATATGGAATCTTTCGTCAAACCATTTGAACATCTGATGGGCTGTCTTAAACCCCAACCTTCTTCCGTTCAACTCAATGCAATCACTGACGATGTCCACAAAACTGAACCCCTTCCAAAGAAGAGCCTCATGAATACACTTCTTGAAATGGTTGAGGTGATAGACCGTTGTCCGGGCATAAAAATAAGGGGCCTGCTGGGTGAGGAGGTGACCTAACCGGAGGGGTGAATAAGGTTCTCCGCGAGGCGAGGTGATGGTCTTCGTGCCTTTTGGCGTGGTTGGTCCGGCCTGGCCGCCCGTCAATCCATAGATCTCGTTATCGTTACAAAAGACAGTAATGTCAGGATTCCGGCGGGAGGTATGGAGCAGGTGATTTCCCCCGATGCTTGCCAGATCACCGTCTCCGGAGAGGACGATGACATGGAGGTCTGGACGAACAGCCTTGATGCTCTCCGCAGAAGTCAGCACGCGACCATGAGGAGTATGAACCGCATCTAAATTCATGTATCCGGACATTCTTCCTGAGCAGCCAATTCCCGAGACGGCGACCGTATTTTTGTCGCTCCAGCCGAGTTCCTTGACGGCCATGGCCACGTTCTTCAATACGGCGCCAATGCCGCAACCCGGGCACCAGGTGTGAGGGAACCGCCTCAGCTTCAAGAGGTCTTTATAAGAGCGATCCATCACTTTCCCGCCCCCTTCAGACACTCCTCGATCTGACTCTGAATCCATTTGAGCTTGAACCCTCCTCCCAGGCAGGGGACTCTCATCACCTTTCGACAAATGGCGCATTCCACCCAGCTCGCATATTGCCCGTCGCTGCCTTCGACGACGATAATGTGCCGATAGGAGCGGGTCACCTCGTTCAATTCTTTCTCCAGGACAGGATAGATCCGGATAGGTCGAAAAATGGAGAAGCGATCTTTTAAAGATGAGATGATCCTCGATGTGATTCCAAAGGCAATGAGGAGAGTCTCGGAGTTCTTGCAGGGAAGATATTCAAAGAGAGGATAATTCCCGGCGGTGCGATCATGACGGGCTTTCAGCTCCCAGAGCCATCCTCGGTAGATTTCCGGATCATTGGTTTTCACATTTCCCATCTTATCGTGGACCGTCCCGGTAAATAGCCTCTGGCCCCTGCCCAAGGGTTCTTTTGAGCGGGGAGTGATATCGATGGTGATATCTTCAAGATCGGCGATTTCATACAGGTGGGAAAGAAAGGCGTCCGCCAGGAGGATGGTCGGCGAAAAGGATTCCTCGGCAGCGTTAAAGGCAGTGGCCGTTAGTAGGAAACATTCCCTCACCGAATTGGGATAGAACGCGATGGGATAATAATCTCCCGCGCTTCCCGCCTTGATTTGAAGAAGATCCGATTGAGCGGGCTGAGTGGGCATTCCGGTCGATGGGCCCACTCTCATTGAATTGACGAAGACACAGGGGGCCTCGACGACATGGCCCCATCCCAGGGCCTCCTGCATTAAGGAGAATCCCGGTCCTGAGGTGGCGGAGAAAGACTTAGCCCCTGCCAGTGAAGCAGAGATGGTGGCAATGGCCACAGCAATTTCGTCCTCAGCCTGGAGAAATCGAAAATCCGGGTTTTCGCCCGAATAGAGGGCCGCCTGCTGCAATATCTCAGAGGTTGGACTGATGGGATAGCCGGCAAAGTAACTGGCACCTGCCCGGACCGCTCCCTGGAAGATGGCCTCATTTCCAGATACGAGTCGCTTCACTCTTTTCCCTTTTCATCCATCACTTCGATGGCAATATCTGGACAATAGCGTTCGCACCGATAACAACGGATGCAACCCTCTTTCTCTGTGATCTCATTCCTCTCGAGGGAGAGGACCTGGACCGGACAAACCTCCACACAAAGAAGGCACCTTTTACAATAGATTTCATTCCAGATCACATGGAGTCTTGGTTTCACGGATTCCGAACCAGCTTCCTTCCGGCTTCAAAGGCCTGCAGGAGCGCCTCCGGGTGTTTTAAAATGTCGCCCTTGGCCTCAATGCCCCGGAAGACCAGCTCTCCCGCATAGTCGGCGTTGAGCACATCAAAAAAATACTTTACCGTGAGGATGGCCCCTTCGAAAACTTTAGGTCCTTTTGTCGCTCCCACGGAAAGAAAGAAGCCCTTTCTCTTTTTTCCTTCTTTCCCTAAAGAAGGATCTTTGAGAAGATATTTTCTTGACCAGAGGGCTTGGCATCGATCGATCAGGGCTTTGGTCCAGGCGGTGACGCCGTAGAAAAAGATGGGCGAGGCGAGAATGACGACATCCACCTCCAGCAATTTGGGATAGATTTTTTGCATATCATCCAGAATGACGCAATTCCCGGTGGTGTCACATCCGTGGCATTCTTTGCAGGGGGTGATGGTGAAGTCGGAAAGATGAAGACGCGCCACCTTCGCTCCCTCTGTTTCGGCTCCCCGGAGGGCCTCTTCCAAAAGGAGCTCTGTATTGCCGCCTCTTCGAGGGCTGCCGAAGATTCCCACAACGTTCACCCGAGCCTCCGATCTCCCTCACCCGAGGCAGGCCAGGAGATTGAACCGAGATCTCTCAAGCCATCCAGTTGGGGGTGATCTACTCCTTTATGCTGGACCAGTACCTTGAAGACTTCACCCATTCCCATCTCCGGTTCGATCAGGTGCTTTAAGGAAAGCCTCAATTTTAGCCCTTCCAATTCGGATGTCGCCCTCCCTAAAGTCTCCATTTGTTCGAGGATACCAAGTCCGATGAGGAAACGGTATTGTGGCACAAGGCCGGTGAAATGGAGGCCGACCTCTTCTCCTTTTCGAATCAAGCTGGTGAAGTTGACATGGGAGGTGATGTCCTGCTCCCCTAAGCGTTCATAGGGATTATCCGAGGCCCCATGGTGAAAATAACAGAGGAGCGTCCCTTCCCGTCGATGGGGGGCATAAAGCTCCTCAGCCGGATAACCGTAATCGATCGTCAGGGCGAATCCACGTTGTAAGCACCTAGCCACGCTTTCCATCCATTCCAATGCCGGTAGGTTCACCTCTGCCTTCTGGCCCTCTTGCAGAGCGATGCCCATGGAGCGGAAGTAGGAAGCGATCCCGGGGTCTGAGAGTTCTCCCCATTGTTCTCCAAATTGGCCGTTTCGGTGCGTAACATAGATTTCCCTCAACTTTCCCTGATCTAGGATGACTCTGTGAACCGGGAAGGCATCCACGAGTTCGTGGGAGAGGAAACATCCTCGAAT
>DATHCH010000178.1:0-5966 GCA_035319625.1 Thermodesulfobacteriota bacterium | reverse complement strand
TCCTTGCGATAGGATTTGATTTTTTGGCTCATTTTGTGGGGCTGGTGAGTCTTGGCGGAGCCCTGTTTATCGGGGTTGGCGGTTATATGTCAGGAATCTTCAATCATTATTACGGGATTCCCCCAGTTTTGAGCATTCCCGTAGGAACATTGGTCGGTGCCGTGATCTGCACCTTGGTTCTTTTACCAACCTTACCCCTCCGAGGGGTTTATTTTGCTATTATTACTTTTGCCTATCCTGTCGTGGCTGAAAGGGTCATCCCTGCCGCCGGAATTTTAGGCGGGACAGATGGAATACCTGGCCTTTCAATGCTTCCCAATACTTGGGTGAATCAATATCTTATTTTAGGAGTTGTTATTGTTTCCACCTTTCTCCTGAGGAGGCTGGTGAATGAAGATATAGGGATTGTATTCCGGGGTGTCAAAGATAATGATCAGGCGATTCGGGCTTCCGGAATTAGCATCATCTATTACAAGGCCGTAGCCGTATTTATAGCGGCATTGATCGGATGTTTCGGAGGAGCCTATCTGACGCACCTTTATGGCTGGGTTGGCATCTCATTGTTTGCCATGGATTTCTCCGTGTTTCCTCTTGTCGCCACCATGGTGGGTGGGCCGGGGACTTTAGTCGGTCCGTTATTAGGTAGCTTGATTCTAGTTCCTATTTCTGAGATTTTGCGTACCTTTGGTGCGTTGAGAATTGTTTTCTATTCACTCATCATGGTGCTGTTTATCTTGTTCTGGAGCGAGGGAGTACTGAATTGGGCTCGGCGAAAGTACGAACAATTCGAACACTGGGTGAGCGTATAGATATGGACGAGGAACGATTTCTCGAAGTAAAGAATGTGAGCAAGTTCTTTGGAGGTGTCAAAGCTGTAAACGGTGTCAGCTTTGAACTCCGGAAGGGCGAAATTCTCGGAATCATCGGCCCCAATGGTTCTGGGAAGACCACTCTTCTAAACCTCATTACTGGTTTCGTGCGGAAGGATTTGGGAAAAGTCCTCCTCAAAGAAAAGGATATTACCCACTGGCCACCGCATAAGATCAGCGATGTAGGGCTTGTCAGGACTTTTCAAGTCGTAAGACCCTATGCGACTCTGTCCGCCTTTAAGAACCTGATCCCTCCTCTTTTTTCGTCTAGAAGCAGGCGCAGCGCAAGGGGAAAGCTGGGCGATCGAGATGCAGTGGCCATTGACCTGCTTGAAGAAGTGGGATTTGAACGAGATGCTTATGTTCCTTACAAAATGGCCGGTAGTCTTCCTCTCGGTTACCTAAAGCGCCTTGAATTCGCCAGATGTTTGGCCATGAGGCCCGAGATCATTTGCTGCGATGAGGTATTTTCGGGATTGAGCATGGCTGAGATCGCGAGCATGGTTCCCCTGGTGGAGAGATTGCAGAAGGATGGTATTACTCTCATTATGATCGAACACAGGCTGAGAGAACTTTTCCGCGTCGCCAACAGAGTTCTTGTTATGAATTTCGGGAAAAAGATTGCTGAAGGAATTCCCAGACAAGTGATGAAGGATAAAGAAGTGAGGAGAGCCTACCTCGGAGAGGAGGTTGAGCTGTAATGGATGAGAGCAAAGCTCTCATGGAGATTGAAAACCTCGTGGTTTTTTATGAAAACGCTATCGCGGTGAACAATGTTTCCTTGCAGTGCCAGAAAGGTAAGATCACAGCCATCTTTGGCTCCAATAGCGCGGGTAAATCAACCCTGATGTGGACTGTCTCTGGAATCATTGTGGACATGAAGAAGAAGGAGGAGATGAAAGGGGGAGAAAGGATTACCTGGTTTGGCGACATAAGATTTGCCGGAGAAGACATTTCGGGACTTAAGCCAAATGAAAGGGCAAAAAGGAGGATGATCCTATGCCCCGAAAGACGCCTTATTTTCACCGAGAGCACTGTTTTGGAGAATCTTAAAATAGGGGGATATTTGGCAAGCCATGATCAGGCAAAGAGAACCCTCGAATATGTTTTTAATCTATTTCCCGAATTGAAGGAGCTCAAGGGAAGGCCGGGGGGCTTTCTCAGTGGAGGGGAGCAGCAGATGCTTGCCATTGGCCGTGCACTGATGGCCCAACCCAAGTTATTGCTCTTGGATGAACCCTTACTCGGGTTGGCACCAGCGGTAGAAATCAGATTGGCACGAGCGGTAAAGGAGATAAACAGTCATTTAAGTATTGCCGTACTTGTGGCGGAGCAATATGCCAGGCCAATCATTCCTATCGTCGATTACTGCTATGTGCTTGAAAATGGAGGAAACATCTTTTCAGGAACTCCGGAAGAATTTAAGAATAGCATTGACGTCATGAATGCCTATTTTGGCGGATTATACTCAGAGGATGAAGTATGAGAGGGTTTCAGTCTGTTGATGAGGAAGTCATTAATGGATTTGAGCGCATAGCAGCAAGTTATCCCGATAACACGGCGATCATCTTTTTAGGGAGAAAATATTCCTATGCAGAATTGAGGGAATTAACCTATCGATTTGCGACTGCGCTGTACGAACTGGGAGTCAAAAATAACGATAGGGTTGTCATTTATCTCCCCAATTGCCCTCAATGGATTGTGGCCTATTTCGGGATTCAAAAAATCGGTGCCATTCCAGTCCCCGTCTCCCCAATTTATACGCCTTATGAGATTGGATATATGATCAATGATTCTGAAGCCGAGGTCATTATCTGTCAAGACACGAATTACGGATATGTCAGAGAAGTTTTCCAAGAGACCCCGCTCCGAACAATCATTGTGACCAATTTAGTCGATCTTCTACCCTGGTATAAGAGATTAGTGGGCAGGATGTTTGATCGAATTCCTCATGGGGTGGTTACGAAAGACCAGGATGTCCATTTTTTCAAAGATCTAATTGACAAGCATTCTCCGGCGCCTCCGAAGGTGGATATTAATCCGAGAGACCATCTTGCCTATATTCTTTATACAGGGGGGACAACAGGTCTCCCAAAAGGTGTACCGGGAACGCATGCGGGAATGGTATCTTATCTTATCGATCTCTATGATGCGATTGAAGGGTACATTTCTCAAGGCGATGAAGTTCTTGTTCTCGTGAATCCTTTGTTTCACATCATGGGGAAGGGAACATTCATGGGGATAGCGTTAACCATCGGGAATCCCACTGTGGTCATGCCTCAGCCGCTGGTGGATGCCATTCTTGAAGCCATCCAAAAATATAGAGCCACCTTGCTTTTTGGCGTTCCAGCACTTTACCGAATGATGTTAGAGTGCGATCGGTTTGATACCTATGATTTATCTTCCCTTAAGTATTGCTGGAGCGGAGGCGATGTCCTACCCGTGGAAGTTTTTACTCGCTTTGGAAAGCATACCAAGTATCCTATTCGGCAAGTTTACGGTTCAACAGAAACGGGTCATCTCACCTTTGGTTCCACGAATAAAGACATTACAGCAACAAGTTTGGGCAAACCTTTTCCGTCAAGAAAGATCCGAGTCGTAAATCCTGATACCGTGGAAGGCGTCCCCATTGGACAGGTTGGGGAATTGATAGTCTCTTCTCCTTTTTTGCAACCTTATTTAAATAAACCTGAGGAAACAGCCATGTCTTTTGTTGAGATCGATGGTGAAAAGTGGTATCGGGTCGGGGATTATGTCACGCTGGATGGCGATGGCGAATTGCATTATGTGGACAGAACAGCAGATATCATTAAACACAAGGGATACCGGGTTTCGGCTTCCGAGATCGAAGCAGTTTTACAGGACCATCCCGCGGTGATCGGGGCTTGCGTTGTGGGTGTTCCTGATAAGAAGGTAGGGGAACGCATTAAGGCAATTGTCGTTCTTAAGGAAGATGCAAGGGGCGTTGGAGCACATGAGCTTAATACATTTTGTCGAGAAAGGCTTGCTCCTTACAAAATCCCACAATTTATCGAGTTCAGGGATATGCTGCCCAAATCAAAAGTTGGAAAACTGCTTCGGCGAGAATTGAGAGATGAGGAGCGACGTAAATCGGACAAGGAGCAATAATAGAGATCCTTTAAATCCATTTACATAGAGGTAATTATGAAATCGGTGGAACAGCAAAAGTATTGGAATCCGGTCAACTGAGACGCTGCCTAGGGAAAAGGCTGATGGAGATTGATGAACTTAAAAACATCATTGAGAATATTGAGCTCTTCCTTATAATGAGTTTCTTCTTACTCCTTTTTGGCAGACGGTTAGAGCTTATGTGTTGTTTAAAAATGATTTTAAGGGATGGTATTGTGGAAGTAGAAATCGGTTCTAAAAATTTAGTTAGGCATAACCTGCATTGGCCCGTAAACCCCGCAGGTCGTGGGAACACGATAACTCACGGAAGCATCCCTTCGGCATATCACAGAAGGATCCCTTTAAGATGAGATGAGATTACTCTCTTCAGATGAGAATCCGTTGTATCGGATCAAGGAAATTTGCGGAAGGAGTAATCAAATGGAAAAGATATATCTAAACATTGATGAACTCTCCCAATATCTGGGAGTCAAGAAGTCCAACCTTTATTTCAAGGTGGAGCGCCGGGAGATTCCCTTTTACAGATTGGGACGCTTGATATTCTTTAAAAAGGCTGAAATTGATGCTTTTATGGACAAGTGCAGAATCGAATGCTTCGTTATTAAGAAAGAAGCCGAAAGGGTCATGAAGGGCGCAACCAATTCAGGTCTGGATGTTAATAAGGTTATTAAAAAGGCTATTGAAGGGGTAAACGGGAAACGGTATACTACTTCCCACGGGAAACCAGACCGAATCAAGGGCCTTAGAAAGGAGGTTCAAGATGGAACTTTATAAGAGGGGCCAAGTCTGGTGGATGTCGTTCGTTCGTCAAGGGAAGCAATATCGGAGACCCACAAAGACCAGAGATAAAAAAGTTGCACAGAGAATCTATGATTTGCTGAAGGGACAGATCGTAAAAGGCCAATGGTTTGAGGAGAAAGAAGACTTAATGTTTGATAAGCTGATTGACTTGTACCAGAAGGAAGAAGATGCCAAAGACTATATTCTCCTATTCATCCCTACTTACCTAAAACATTTTGGAGGTCGTAGGCTCTCCCAAATCACCCGAAGGGACCTTTTTAAATTCAAGGAACTTTTAAAGGCAACCCCAAAGCAAAGAGGGGGAAGAGAGCTTACAAATTCAAGCATCAATCGAGCCTTGGCAGGATTGAGAAGATTATTCCATTTCGCTATGTCAAAGGATTATCTCAGTGACAGTCCCTTCCCCAAAGAACCTAAAAGCGGGTTGTTTTACAGCGAAAAGAAAAACAGAGGCAGAAGGAAATATTTCACAGAAAATGAAATAAAGAAGATTTATGAGGCTTTACCGGAGAGTCCTTGGTATTTGCGGGCTATGGTGATCACTGGCTATCTTTCAGGAATGAGAGCTGGAGAGCTTATGAATTTGAAAAAGGTGGATGTGAACCTGAAAGATGGGGAAATCTTTCTTAAAGATACAAAAGCAGGTGAGCCTCAAACCGTGGAGATGCAGGATGAATTAATCGAATTCTTCAAAGAGTGGTTTGAGAAGTCTGTAAATTCTGAGTTTGTCTTTTGCCAAGAGAACGGAGAGCCTTTGAAACATTGGCATTACCACAAGCCATTCAAAAAGGCTCTTGAAGCAATCAGAAAGAATGAGAAGGGATGGAGCCTTCACATCATGCGACATACAACCGGAACTCAGCTCCATCGGAAAGGAGCCTCACCAATCACCATCAAAGACCACCTCAGACACTCTAACATTCAGGTTACTACAGACTTCTATGTGGGGTGTGATCCTGATTTTCAGAAAACGGAAATCGAGAAATTGGCTACAATATTGAAAGATGTTCGGCCAGCTTTAGCTTGAAATGGATCTATCACCATTTTATCACAATGCGATGTTTCAAGGTTGGACAAAGGTTTGTAACTTATTGGAATCATGGAGCCGGCGGGGGGATTTGAACCCTCGACCTACTGATTACGAAA
>DATHCH010000177.1:0-14693 GCA_035319625.1 Thermodesulfobacteriota bacterium | reverse complement strand
GGGGTAAACATTGTGACGGGCGATACCAAAGTGGTAGAACACGGGGCAGCGGACCACTTGTTTATCAATACCGCAGGGATCGGATGGATTAGGCCGGGCATTAACCTTTCGGGAACGAATGCCAGACCGGGAGATAGAATTCTTTTAAGCGGTTATCTCGGAGACCACGAGATGGCTGTCCTCTCCCAAAGGGAAGGATTTAAATTTCAGGGTGAGCTGAGAAGTGACTGCGCTCCATTGAACGATTTGGTCGGAAAAATGCTCGATGCCTGTCCCTCCATCCGGTGCATGCGAGACCCTACCCGGGGTGGTCTGGCCACCACCCTCAATGAGATTGCATCGACCTCCGATGTGGGAATGGTGATCGAAGAAGAAAAAGTTCCTGTTCATGACTCGGTCAAAGGAATCTCAGAACTATTGGGGTTGGATCCGCTCTATCTTGCCAATGAGGGGAAATTGATCGCCATTTGTCCGGCCAATGAGACGGACCGGCTACTGGAAACGATGAAGGGCCATCCCCTCGGTAAAAATGCTGAGGTCATTGGAAGGGTGACCGAAGAAAATCAAAAGAGAGTGACGCTACATACACTCATCGGCGGCCACCGAATTCTCGACATGTTAACCGGAGGCCAGTACCCGAGGATCTGCTGACAGAACGTCCATGTTTCAAACGAGATCTAATTAGTAAACCGCGGTTATAAATCCTTTTAATCTGGTTGTCATTCCGGGCCCGACCCGGAATCCAGTCTTTTCACCCCTCTGGATTCCCGCTTCCGCAGGAATGACCATCTTGATGCCATATATGTATGAAAAAGTATTGAAGGAATTACACTACCACAGCAGAATAAAATGATCGATAGAAGCAAGCGGTACGTGAGGCCGCAATTGGCCTTGGAAAATATTCTTACCCTGAAGGGCAAGCGGGTGGCTTTCGACAGCGTCGCCGAGATGCTGATGGCCCGTGCCCAGGAAATCCCCGATGTTATCCATGTCCTTTTCTACGACGAAGTCATCACCTACGCTCAGACCAACGAACGCGCCAACAAAGTAGCTCATTACCTCAAGGGAAAAGGCGTCGTGAGGGGAGACATCGTATCGGTGATGGTTCTAAACTCACCCGAAGTCTACTATACCATGTTCGGAGCGCAAAAACTGGGAGCCATCGCCGGCGCCATCAACTATATGTTGAAAGGTCCTGAAATCGCCTACGTCCTGGAGGACTCCAAACCAAAGGTGGCATTCGTGAGCAGCGAGTATATGGGGGAGTTTGCCAGAGGCTGGAAGCTCTCGTCCCACAAACCAACCGTCGTCGAAGTGGTCACGGGAATCGATCACGGGATTGACATCGCCACAGGGACACTCAAGGAGATCATCGACAAATATCCGACTGCTGAATGCCTGGTGACACAGGCCCTTGAGGATCCTTTCCTTCTTCTCTATTCCTCGGGCACAACGGGTACGCCCAAAGGCATCCTTCTCTCGAACAAGAATCAATTAACCATATGCAGGGACAGGGCTTCCATGGGTGCGAATATCCCCGGAGACATCATGATGATCATCCTTCCCATGTTCCACACAAATCCCCTGTGCGTGCATTCATACCCACTCAGCTACCAGGGATTGACGCTTTGCATCCGAAAAACCTTCTCCCCAACCGACTTCTGGCCATCCATCATCCGGTACGGGGTCACTATCGTTCAGGGTGTTCCCGCCATGTATGCCTACATCTATAATGCCGCCGACCCAAAAACCATCGAGTATGACAAGTTGAAGCTGAGGATTGCCTTTTCAGGCGCCGCGCCCATGCCCCCGGAGTTGATTGATTCCTTCAAAGAAAAATTCAATGTCCAGGTGATCGACGGTTATGGTCTTACCGAAGCGTGCGGGGTCACCACGTCGAGTTTGGGTATGCCAAAGAACCGCGCATCGGTCGGTATTGCCTATCCGAGTCTGCAGGTCGAGATCATGGACGATAACAATCACTTGATGTCTTATGGCGAGCGGGGAGAGATCTGCATCAAGGGTGACGCCGTAATGATCGGCTACCTGAACAAACCCGAGGCCACTGCCGAGGTCGTTAAGGACGGCTGGCTCCATACCGGTGACATCGGTCACATGAATGAAAACGGATGTGTCTTCTTCTCCGGCCGCAAGAAAGAGATGATCAACCGCGGCGGAGAAAATATTTATCCCCGGGAAATCGAGATTCCTCTGGAAAATCATCCGAAGATTGCGGAGGTTGTGGTCATCGGAGCGCCGGACCCGGCCCTGGGTGAACGTGTGCGGGCATGTGTCGTCCTGAAGGACGGCTGCACCATGAGTGAAGAGGAAATCAAGGAGTATCTGCAGGACAAGATTGCCAAGTACAAGCTTCCGGAGTTTGTGGAATTCATGAAGAGTTTCCCTCGCAATCCTACAGGCAAAATTCTGAAGCAGGAATTAAAGAAAAGATTCGCAGGATAAACGGAACCTCAGGCTGGATATCAGTCGGACTTGGCTACCTATCAGACCTTTCCTCTCTCCCCGAAAAGTAATTTAAAGGCAGACGTCTGCGGACGACTTTCCCCCTTTCCGGGATTGGGAAAGAGAAATCGAAAACAATCTTAAAGAAAGTCCGAATGATTTCGAAAGTAGCTCCCCAAAGGATTTCTTCCTCTCTATCCTCCTTATGGACTAAACACGGAAACTCCCATGGGTTGGGAATACCCTGAGTCATAAGCTTCTCAGGTACCTCCATGGAACAAACCGCGTAGCTTGCAGGGTTAAAAAATTTCTCCAAAGGAATAGAAACGATCTTATCCACTTCCCAGCTGAGCTTTGGTTTCCAGCTATGCTTCACCATGCCCACCAGGGGGAAGATGACCCACGGGCGGTGATGAAGATGGTATGTCGGCAAGGGGCCCAGAAATTCAACGTTGAAAGGGCTCAGGCGTAATTCTTCCCAATTCTCCCGCAGGGCATTGCCTAATAAGAAAAGGATTTTCCCGTAGATCGATTTTCCTTTTTGTTTGGCCAGCGCGAGACCAGATCCGCGGATTCCGGGCAAGAGTCCGAACCGAAGGAGCCTTCCTGACAGAGAATCTAAGAACGGATGAATTCCACCACCCGGCGCACAGAGATCGCCGGGCTGCTGGACGCTCTTGGATCTTTTGCTTAGGAGAAAAACGTAATGGCCCGAAGTATTTCCTTCCTGGTCTCGGTCCTCATGGAAATAGAGCGGCAGGAGAACTGCTCCCCCGGCCCAGGTGCTCCGAGTCTTTTTCCGTTTATCGATGAAATCAAACTCGGCCAGGTAGTCCACGGGTTCCCGTCTCAGTGCCTCGACCACGTGAGAGCGCAACCCTTCTTGATCATTGATGAGCGAAAGGGACATTGGTTCAGCCGACCCTATCTCACTGCTTGAATTCTTCTGAGGGTGCACTCCCGTCCCTTTTCCACCTTAATCTGGAACGAACTGCATTTTGGACAGGAGTAAGGGATGACATGCCGGAAAGGATCTTGTCGATCAACGTTCATTCCTCCTTTGTATCCACAGGATTCACATTGGATGCGAGCCTTGATCGTTTTCACTTTGACTTTTGCCCCTTCCGCTACTGTTCCCTTGAATAATTCACGAATCCAAAAAGTGACCTGCTCCACATTGAGGAGGGCTAATTCGCCGATCTCAAGTTGGACAGAGAGAACCTTTTTCCCATTATTTTTTTTTGCTGTTTCGAGAACGTTTCGTACGATTTCGCTGGATATGGAGAATTCGTGCATGTTTAAAAAAGAATCCCCTCACCCTCACCCTCTCCCAGGTGGGGAGGGGGAGAGGGTGAGGGGGCCTTCGAATTATGCTTTTAGTCCAAGAGCATCAATAACTTTTGATATACCCAATCCACTTAACGCATTCGCCTTAATAAACGGAGCCTGGGGATTGATCTTTTTGGCATCTCTTTCCATTCGGGAAGGATCCACCTTCATCGCCTTAACCAGATCGATCTTATTGAGCACAATCACATCAGCTTCTCTGAAGATATAAGGATGTTTTATTAGCGTATAAGGTCCTTCGGTCACGGACGTAACAACCAGCCTTTTATGAGCACCTAATGGGAATTCCCCAGGACAGATGAGGTTCCCCACATTTTCAATGAAGAGCACTTTAACATCATTTAGCTTCATCTTGTCGATCGCCCGACGAATTAGATTTGCGTCGAGATGGCATTCCTTTCCAGTGTTGACCTGAATAACGCGGGCACCCTCTGCTTCGATTCTTTCTGCATCGATGGTGGTGGTGAGGTCTCCTGCAATGACCGCCACCTTCTCACCCATTCTCAACTTTCTTAGAATGACCTTGATCAAAGAAGTTTTCCCTGAACCGATCGAACCCATAATATCGATAGCCAATATGTTTGAATGATCAAACTTCTTCCTATTTTCCCTCGCCAAACTTTTGTTCTTAGCTAAAAGGTCTTTCTCCAATTCGATGTCGAATATCTCCGGTCCTTTTGATCTAATGGTTTTCATCTCTTATCTCCTTGAATTTCATAATTGATATAGGCGAGAATTATAACGAAATTCATTTTGAAAGGAAAGGGATGCTCAGGAGAGCCTCTTTAAAGCCTACTGAGGGGGGAGGTGGGAAAGCGGTATCTCCTCTGCTCCTTCTGCGGTTATCAGTGGAGAATTGACCGAATATTCTGCCCCTTCTGCAGCAACAAAGATCAAGAACTTCTGTATTATCTTTTCGCAGAGGGAGAAGAAGCCTACCGCATCGATCTCTGCGACAAATGCCATCAGTACATTAAGACGATTGATTTCAGAAAGATTGAAGAATCCGATCCGGTTTTAGAGGATCTCGCCACCCTTCATCTCGATATTCTGGCCACTCAAAAAGGTTATAAGGGACCCGTCCACAACCCCTGGACCGCGTAAACGATCATCGCTATGCGCAGAGAGCGAAGTGTTCAATTGCCCCCTTGTTTTCGAGAAATGAATGGGGTATATATAAACACTCATTGTAGAATGCGGAGTTTAAACAGATGAAGACGAAATCGCTTTTCATTCCTTTTTTGATTCTTGGTTTTTTGGGAATCGGCCGTTACGCCTTTTCGCAGGACAGGATTCTGGTTAAGACACTCACTCTCCTCTATAGCAATAATATTAATGGCGAGATCGACCCTTGTCCAACCTGAGGGGAAAAAAGCCGGGCTGGCGGTCTGGCCAGAAGAGGAGCATGGGTGAAGGATTTACGAGAGAGTGAAAAGGGGATACTCCTTTTGGATTCGGGCGATCTCCTTTTCAAAAAATATCTTAATCCTGTTCCTGAGAATGAGCTAAATGGGATGATCGAGAAAGCGAATCTCATCATCGAAAGTTTCAATTTAATGGGCTACGATGCCATGGGAATTGGGGACGACGATTTAACGCTGGGAAAAGAGTTTCTATTGAACATTTCAAAGAGGGCTAATTTCCCATTCCTCTCTTCCAACGTCTATGATGAGGCAACGGGGAAAACTCCTTTTCACTCATCTCTCATCAAGGAAGTCCATGGTCTCCGAATTGGCATGTTTAGCCTTCTTTTGCGCGATTTCTTTGCTAATTCCTCCGACCCCCGGAGAAAGGGATTGAACATTCGGCCACCAATTGAAACAGCAAAGGTTATGGTCAAAGAACTTAAGCCCAAGACCGATTTGATCATCCTTCTGAGCCATCTTGGCTATGCGAAAGATATGGAGTTGGCCCAGGCGGTCCAGGGAATTAATATCATTGTGGGCAGCCATAACGGGATGAACCTCTCCTATCCTCCAGCCCTCAACACGATTATCCTTCAAGCCGGTTCTCGAGGAATGTTTGGAGGAAGACTTGACCTCTATTTCTATAACAACGAACCCGTCTTTTACAATTCGGCAAAGAAAACATCTCTGGAGAACAACCTCAATCAAATCAATCAACGATTAACCTCCAAAGAAATACCAGAGGTTGAAAAGGCTCAATGGCGAAGGGCCAAAGAGGAGACCGAGCGAACTCTCAACCAGCTACTGGGTAAAAACCAATACACGAACCACATCATTTCGCTACAAGAACAGATGAAAGAGGATCCTGAAATTAAGAAGATGGTTGAGGCTTATAAGGCAAGAACCCAGACAGCGGGAAGTCCTGCCTCCCCGAAATGATGAAGATGTCAAGTATCGATCTCATCCTCTTGCATCCTCCTACCCTTTACGACTTCAGAAACCGGCCCGGAATCTATGGTCCGATCAGCGATGTCGTCCCTTCGACGCCAATCTTTGAAATGTATCCCATCGGGTTTGCCAGCCTCTCAGAGTATTTGGAGCGCCACGGTCTCAAGGTGAGAATCATCAATGTGGCCATGAAGATGCTCAAGGATGAGAAATTCGACGTGGAGCGCCTCATCCGGAAAAATAATCCCATGGCCTTTGGGATCGATCTCCACTGGATGGCACATGTCCAGGGGGCATTGGCTCTCGCAGAGATCATCAAACGGTTTCATCCCAACGTCCCCGTCATCTTGGGCGGGCTTTCTGCCACCTATTATCATGAAGAGATTCTTCGTCAGTATCCATTTATCAATTTTGTGCTGAGAGGAGATTCTACAGAGAAGCCGCTGGTTCAACTCCTTCGAACAATCAAAAAGGGCGGAGATTTCAAAAATATTCCTAACCTCACCTACCGGGATGGGAGAAATGGAATTCAGGTTAATCCTCTCACCTATGTACCAGAGAACCTTGACGAGATTACGATCGACTACCGTCACATCATGAAGAAGGTGGTGAGGTATCTCGACCCTACGGGCTACCAGCCTTTTATCGATTGGTATGCGTATCCTGTGACCGCTGTCTTCACCTGCCGGGGATGCATCTACGCTTGTAAAACTTGCGGAGGCTCCGCACAGACCTTCCGAACGATGGCCAACCGGAGAAAACCAGCCTATCGGAATCCCAAATTACTGGCGCAGGATATCCTCAACATTTCAGACCACCTTCATGCGCCGGTGATGGTCATCGGTGACATCTTTCAACCCGGAGAAGAATACGGCTTCAAGTTTCTTGAGGAGATGAAGAGAAGGCTGATCGCCAACCATATCGCATTCGAATTCTTTGTCCCCCCTTCCAGGGCTCAACTGGAAAGGATTGCCGAATCGATTCCGAACTTCAATATCGAAATCTCCCCCGAGTCTCACGACGAAGAGGTTCGAAGGGCTTTCGGAAGACCTTACAATAATGAATCGTTGGAGAGGATGCTTAAGGATGCCATCGATCTTGGCTCGAAGCGGATTGATCTCTTCTTTATGACCGGTCTTCCGAGGCAAACTTATCAATCCGTTCTGGAGACGGTGGATTATTGCCATTTCCTCCTGGAACGATTTCGTCCCTACAGCAAACTCTTCCCCTTCATCTCGCCTTTGGCTCCTTTCCTGGATCCCGGGAGTACTGTCTTCGAAGCGCCAGAGAAATATGGATATCGTCTGCTTTGTCGGACAGTGGACGAACACCGCCAGGCCTTATTGGCTCCCAGTTGGAAATATATCCTCAACTACGAAACGGAATGGATGAATCGGGATGAGATCGTTTATAGCACCTACGAAGCGGGCAAGAGGCTCAATCGCTTAAAGGCCGAATTCGGTCTGATCGATCCGAAGACAGCGGAATCGGTTGAGATGCGGCTCGAAGGGGCGGTCGGAATGATGAAGGAGATCGATCGCATGATGACGATTCCGAATGCCGTCGAGAGGGAGGCTGCCTTTGAATCCCTTTCAGGTGGCCGTCTCGCCCTTCAACACTACAGCATCTCTACGATCTGTGAGAAGAAAGAACTGGAATGGCCCACTCGGTTCATTCGAATGAACTTCTTCAAGATTCTTAGAACACTCCTGGCGAGGAGGAAGCCCAATGTCTCCATCCCTTCGTCAACAGCTTCTCCGTAAGATTCCCAGCGTGGATGAAATCCTTTCAAGATCCGAGATGAATGATCTTTTGAAGATCCATCCCCGTCATATCGTGGTCGAAGCCATTCGGAAGGGATTGGGACGACTACGCGAAGAAATCCTCCACAAAGAAGAACTTCCTCAAATAGGAGATACCTTTTTCTCTTTCGAAAACCTCTATCCAATTTTCCAAAAAGAGATTGACCTCCAAATTCAGCCCCGGCTCCGTCGAGTCATCAATGCCACCGGAGTGGTGATCCACACGAATCTGGGAAGGGCCCCGCTCCATTCTTCCGCGATCGAACATCTCATTGAGGTATCCAAGACCTATTCCAACTTGGAATACGACCTGGATCGAGGGGAACGGGGAAGCCGATACGCTCACGTGGAAGACATTCTCTGCCGGCTATCAGGTGCAGAATCAGCCCTGGTGGTGAACAATAATGCCGGGGCTGTTTTGCTTGTCTTGAATACTCTTGCAGAGGGCAAGGAGGTGATCGTCTCGAGAGGAGAGCTGGTCGAGATCGGGGGAGCTTTTCGAATCCCTGACGTAATGAAACGAAGCGGAGCGTTGCTCAGGGAGGTTGGGACGACCAATCGGACCCACCTCGACGATTACCAAAAAGCCATTTGCCCCCAAACAGCTCTCCTTCTGAAGGTGCATACCAGCAATTTCAGAGTGATGGGGTTCACGTCTGAAGTCTCTCTTCAAGATCTGGTCCAACTGGGAAAGGAGCATCAGCTCTCTGTTGCGGATGATTTAGGAAGCGGTTGTCTCATAGACCTCACCCAATACGGACTGGAGAAGGAGCCTACCGTGCAAGAGATGATCAAAACAGGTGTGGATGCAGTCACCATTAGCGGTGATAAGCTCCTTGGAGGTCCGCAGGCTGGAATCATTTTAGGAAAGAAAAAATTTCTGGAACTCTTCAAGAGCAATCCCTTGACCCGGGCCCTTCGGATCGACAAGCTCACTCTGGCCGCCCTCGAATCTACCCTTCTCCTTTACTTCGATGAGAACAGGGCCATGGAAGAGATTCCGACCCTTCAGATGTTGAGCTTGGACACAAGGAAGTTAAGAAGGAGAGGGAAACATCTGCTTAAGAGATTGTCAGGGATAACGAATAAAAAGGCGACGTTCGATCTGAAAGAAGATGTCTCTCAGGTGGGCGGTGGAGCCCTTCCTCTTCAAGAACTTCCAACCGTGGTCGTCGCCATCAAACCTCTTGAGGTTTCCGTGAACAGCCTTGAAGAAGATTTAAGGAAGGGTGATCCTCCGATTATTCCTCGAATCAGCAAAGATGAATTGATTCTGGATATGAGAACCGTCTTCGATGAAGAAATCCCTTTGCTCGCTGCCGGAATTGAGAAAGCTTTAACACCAACAACCAAATTGTAGTCGTCCATGATACATTTTAAATTCCAAACTCCAAAATACAAATCCCAAATAAGTTCCAAATTCCAAATTCAAATCTCCAAAATTCAAAAAAATCTCCCTTCCCTTGGCGGGACGGGATGGAGGGGAGGGGGAAGAATCGATGTTCACCCTCACCCCAACCCTCTCCCATCAAGGGAGAGGGAGAAACAGGTTAATCCCCTTATTTGTGGATAATGTAACCATCATGAGAAATTTCTCCACAGAAAATGAATCCGACAAATATTTTACCATTCAGGTAATGAAGAAAGACCACGGAAAGCGCCTCGACCAATTCCTATCGGAGGCCAACCTTAACCTCACCCGTTCTCAGGCAAAGAATCTGATTGAGAAACATCTTATCTTTCTCAACCAGAAACCCACGAAGCCCAGTGCTCATGTAAGAGCCGCGGACACTGTTTCGGGATCCCTTCCCGAGCCCGAACCGCTTTCCCTGGAAGCAGAGCCTCTTCCTCTTACCATTCTCTACGAGGACCCATCCATCATCGTGATTGATAAGCCTCCGGGCATGGTCGTTCATCCCGCTTATGGAAATCCTTCTGGTACACTGGTCAATGCCCTTCTTTACCACTGTGAAGATCTCGCCGGCATCAACGGCGTCTTGAGGCCGGGCATTGTGCACCGATTGGACAAGGATACTTCTGGCGTGATGGTCGTCGCTAAAGACGACGGGGCTTTTCATGATTTGATCAAACAGTTTAAAAACCGAACTGTGAAAAAGGTTTATTCGGCCATTGTCTATGGAAGAATGAGCCAGGACGAGGGCTTAATCGATTCGGCCGTCGGAAGACACCCGACTGAGAGGAAACGGATGTCCACTCGGACGAAAAGAGGGAGGGAAGCGATCACGCGTTGGAAGAAGCTCGAGGAATTTGATGGCTGCACTCTTCTTGAGATCTTTCCGCAGACCGGTCGAACGCATCAGATTCGGGTACATCTCTCTTCTGTCGGCCATCCCGTTTTGGGAGACCCCCTCTACGGGAGAAAAGGAAAACTTGGTGCAATCCATGACCCTGTATTGAACGAGTGCGCAAGGAGAATGAACCGTCAAGCCCTTCATGCCCAGCGATTGGAATTCACCCATCCTCGAACAGGAGAAAGGGTCCAGTTTGTTTCGCCGATTCCCCAGGACATGAAAGAACTGCTGGAGTGCTTACGCTGTCATTGCGGTGAGGGAAAAGGATGAATATTCTTAATCGATCCGCTTCAAAAAGAAAAAACAACCTGCCCTATTTCCAAAGCGAAGACATCGCAAAACTCGGATGGGTCCAGTTCGCCTTTCTAACCCGCCAGGGTGGTGTAAGCCTTCCCCCATATGATTCACTTAATCTGAGCGATAAGAACGGCGATCAGAAAGAATGTGTGTCTACGAATAAGAATCTGATCGCCAGGACCTTTGGTTTCGATCCGAGCCGCCTGGTCCTCCTCGATCAGATGCAACAAGACCAAATCCTTCTCCTGAAAAAACCGATTGCCACCCTCTCCTCTCCTCTGGAATACGACGCTCTAATCACGAATTTCCCCAACATATACCTGGCTATTCTCACCGCAGATTGCCTTCCGATCTTTGTGGTCGATCAAAAAAGGAGAGTCACTGCCGCGATTCATGCGGGAAGAAATGGAACGGTCCTCCGCATCACAGCAAAGGTCCTGACGAGAATGAAGGAGGAGTTTGGCTGCTCATCCAGAGACCTCCTCATCACTCTGGGTCCGTCTATAGGAGTATGCTGCCATGAGATTGATAAGAAGGCATTCCATCCGGAGTGGGAACCTTTTTCAACACCAAAAGGAACAGGAAAGTGGCTGATTGATCTTGCTCAGATCAATATCGCTCAGATGAAGGGAGAGGGGATTAAGGGCGAGCAAATTTCCTGGGTCAATCTCTGCACTCATTGCTGCAGCGACCTTTTCTTTTCGTACCGGAGAGAAGGCCGGACGGGAAGGCAACTGTCATTTATTGGAATGGTTGCGCCCGAATGACAAATTAGAAATCCCGAATCTCAAATAAATTCCAAACACCAATTCCAAATCACAATAATGATTTTGTTTAGGGTTTCCAACTTGGCTAATTGGAATTACTTTGAAAATAACTTCATTATCCCCTCCCCCTTGGTGCCTGCGCGAAGTCCCGCCTTGCAGGACGAAGGTAGGGGAGAGGGCGGAAGTGAGGGAGGTTTGGGATTTGTAGTTTGGTTACTAAAATTTATTTGGTGCTTGCGATTTGGAATTTTCACCCGTTTAACAAATCACGTCTGATTTCAGATATCGAGGTTGGTTTAAATGGAAGAGATCATTTTCAAGGTGTACGTTCAACCTAAGTCATCCAAAAACGAGGTGGTGGGCCCTTATCGAGATGGAATCAAGGTGAAAGTGACTGCCCCACCCGTTGAAGGAAAGGCGAATGAGTGTCTGATTCGATTCCTGGCCAAAGAATTCGGAATTTCTCCGTCTTCTATCGAAATGATCAAAGGCCACCATGGCAGAGAAAAAACTCTAAAGATTTCAGGGAACGTAAATCAGGAGTGGTTGAAAAACATACTCGCAAAATAGCCAGTCATCCTGCAGCTGAAAGAGAAAACGCCTTGACTTTAAGAGGTGGCTTTAGGAAGATTCTTCCGCAGGTCTCCTGAAGATCCTCGAACTCCTATTCCATTTGATGTAGGACGTACTCATGTCAGCCGAAGGAGAGACCCTGAAAAAAGGGGGAAATAAAACATTCTTTGGTATCAAAAAGATTCTTTCCGGAGGACAAACGGGCGTAGACCGAGCAGCTTTGGACGTGGCCCTCGAATTGGCTATTCCCTGTGGGGGATGGTGTCCGAAGGGACGCAGGGCTGAAGATGGACCGATTGACGTTCGATATCCACTTAAGGAGACTTATTCTGCGAGCTATCGAATAAGAACTGGTAAAAATGTTAGAGAATCTGATGGGACCTTCGTTTTTACGTGGCGAAAACCGAAAGGTGGAACTGCTCTAACAATAAGGTTTGCTCAAAAATACAAAAAACCCTATTTAGTGGTTGATCTGTCTGAGGGAGGTGATCCGGAAACCGCGCAGGAATGGGTGGAAGTCAACCAAATTAAAGTACTCAATATTGCTGGTCTGCGGGAAAGTGAGTGCCGGGGCATTTACCATCGAACTGTCCTGTTCCTTCGAGAAGTATTCGCCAAAACGAAGAGATAAAAAAACTTGCAAAATCACTTTATCTCGGAACTTCAGTAATACTGAAAGTGATATTCCTCAATCCAAAGCGAAACGCCTCTCCGGCAAGACATGGGTGACGGTGCCTGTAAAAAGCTCAGCTGCCTCTCCCACCATTTCCGAAAGGGTCGGGTGGGGATGAATAGTTAGCCCGATGTCTTGAGCAACCGCTCCCATCTCTATGGCCAACGTGCCTTCCGAGATCATCCCTTCTGCATTTGGACCACAAATTCCTACTCCCAAGAGGCGACCTGATTCAGGGCTGAAGATCATCTTAGTTACACCGTCCGAGACGCTCATGGTGCTCGCACGACTCGAAAATTTCCATAGATACCGCTCCACCTTAACGTCACGGTTCTCTTTCCGGGCCTGTTCCTCTGTTAACCCCGTCCAGGCAACCTGGGGGTTCGTATACACGACCGCAGGAATGGCCTGAACGTCGAAGGCTGATGGTATTCCTTTGATCACCTCAGCCGCCACCTTTCCTTCCCGAAAAGCCTTGTGAGCAAGCAAAGGAGGCCCCGCAACATCCCCGATGGCGAAGATCTTTTCATCCGTGGTGCGGCGCTTTTCATCTACGACCACAAAGCCCTGCTCATTCAATCTCACCTTCGTTTTCTCCAAACCGATCTTCCCCGTATTGGGCGTTCGGCCAATGGCGACGAGCACCCGGTCAAAGGTTTGCTCCGCCTTGTCCGGTGCTCCCTCGAATTTCACATCCACCCCTTCCTTGCGCTCTTTAAGGGCTGTGACCTTGGTATTGAAATAAATGGCTTCAAAAGTTTCTTTAAGACTGGAGAACAACACGTCCACAAGATCCGTGTCCGCACCTCTGAGAAGTCTATCCCCCCGCACGACCACCGTAACCCGACTTCCGAAAGCCGCGTACACCGTGCCCATCTCCAGCCCGACATAACCGCCACCCAGTATGAGCAGCGACCGAGGAATATCGGCCAATTCCAGCGCACCGGCTGAATCGATGATACGACTGCCCTTTATGAAGGGAATATCGCGAAAGGGAGTTGAGTGAGATCCGGTGGCTAAGATGGCATGACGAAACCGGATCTGACTCACTTCGGAATTCTCCAGTCGCACCCGATCAGACGCTTCGAAAACCGCTCTCCCCTCCAACAACCGAACCTTGCGTCGTTTGCTCAAGGTGAGAAGCCCATTGGTAAGTTTATCGACAACCTGATCCTTCCACATCCGCATTCTATCGAGATCGATCTGAGGTTTACCAAACTTTATGCCCATCTCTCCTGAGCGCTGGGCGTCGTGTAGAAGCTCCGATAGAAAAAGAAGCGTTTTGGAGGGGATGCACCCGCGAAACAGGCACTCACCACCTGGCCGTTTCTCAAGGTCTACCATGGTAACGTCCATTCCCAGATCTGCTGCCCGGAATGCAGCCACATAGCCACCTGGTCCTGCGCCGATGACGAGAAGCTCAGCTTCGTCTCTTAACTCTGCCATGTGGTCGTATCCTCCTTTTCCCTAACTCCTGCATGCATCTTCTCGGAATTTCCCCTGATCCTTTATTATCAGTTCCCCTTTCCTCGCCCTCCTGAGGGGTGGGATGAATTGATGTTCCCATCTCTGCGACATGATTTATATTTCGGAAACGCATAGAAGACAGAATCAACGCTGTTAGAATATCTTGAAATCCTTCAAAAGATAATGGGATAAACCGTGTATTTTGTTTAAAAAATGACGGTATTTGTGAATGTGAGAATGCTTACGCTAACACGGTACGGAAGGCCCCTATTTAAGCTCCTCCTCACCCTTCCTCTCCCCTTGAGACTGTGTTGTAATTGGGATAAGTGGGAGAAATTCAAAAAACGGGACAGACGGACGGGTGAGAAAGCTTTAGAGCGCAACCTTTTGACTATGAGAATCGGGGCTTCAAGGTCATGAAAGAGTTGACTTTCTTGTGACGACGACAATGACCTCTAATATAAACATGCGCATTCTAAAGCTTTGGAATCCGGCTGGTTGTTCCGTTTTTACCACTTCCTTTCAATTACGACACAGTCTTACGCATATTTCCGAAATCCTTGACTTTAAAAAGAAAATCCATTAGCTTATATTTTGGAAGTGGACAGGTTCTGGTGGGCCTCCTGGACTTCAAATCC
>DATHCH010000176.1:0-6457 GCA_035319625.1 Thermodesulfobacteriota bacterium | reverse complement strand
TCCATGAGATGAAGCGTCGAAAAGTCAATCTGGGTCTTGCCACCCTCTGTATTGGCGGTGGTCAGGGCATGGCCATGATCATTGAAAGAAGTTAGGAGTTAAGAGTTCGGTGTTTGGAGTAAGAAACGCAATTTAGAAACTTTGAACTCATCGCTCCGAACTCCGAACTAATGCCGGAGGCGAAATGGACTATAAAAATGTTTTGGTGTCTTTTGAAGGGGCAGTTGGAATCCTTGCGATCAATCGGCCCAAGGCGCTCAATGCCCTAAACATGGAAACCCTCCAAGACATCCAGGCCGGAATCGAGGAGATGAAGGATCATCCTGAGCTAAAGGTCCTTATCGTGACGGGGAGTGGAGAAAAAGCCTTTGTCGCGGGAGCGGACATCGAGGAAATGAAAGGGATGAACTCCATCGAGGCCCTGAATTTTTCGAGGCTGGGTCATCTCACCTTAAGAATGATCCAGGATTTTGACCGGCCGGTGATTGCAGCTGTCAATGGCTATGCTTTGGGGGGAGGAACGGAGATTGCCATCGCCTGTGATTTTGTCTATGCTTCGGAGAATGCACGGTTTGGTTTCCCGGAGGTTACCCTCGGCATCTTTCCGGGCTTCGGAGGAACACAGAGGCTACCTCGTCTGATCGGGAAGGGGAAGGCGAAAGAAATAATCTTAACCGGGAAGATGATCACGGCGCAGGAGGCCCATCAGATGGGGATTGTCAATCGAGTCTTTCCCCAGGCCTCTCTGATGGAGGAGACGAAAAAAGCGGCCCTCCAAATCGCAGCCAATGGAGCTGTTGGGGTGAGATTGGCCAAGAGGGTGATGGACGAAGGATTCAATATGAACCTGACAGAAGCTTGTTCTTTAGAATCCTATGCCTTCGGTCTCGGTTTCGCCACGGAGGACCAGAAGGAAGGAATGACGGCATTTCTCGAAAAGAGGAAGCCTAATTTTAAAGGAAGATGAGGAGGAGAGGGTGAAGATCGCCGTATGTATCAAACAGGTCCCGGACACGACGGAGCTGAAGATTGACCCGAAGACCAATACGATGGTCCGGGAGGGTGTGGCAAGCATTACCAATCCCTTTGACGAATACGCCGTCGAAGAAGCGCTGCTCCTCAAAGAGAAGCATGCCGGAGAAGTTCATGTAATCAGTATGGGCCCTCCGCAGGCCGTTGAGGTATTGAAAAACGCACTGGCTGTGGGTGCGGATAAGGTCTATCTGGTCTCGGACAAGGCCTTCGCAGGAGCGGACACCCTGGCAACAGCTTATACCCTTGCCAAGACGATCCAGACGGTCGTTGGCGATGTGGACCTGGTGATTTGTGGAAAGCAGGCCATCGATGGAGATACGGCTCAAGTGGGGCCGGGCATTGCCACACGCCTGAGAATCCCACAGCTGACTTACGTATCAAAGGTCAAGGAGATTGATCCCGAGAAGAAGAGGATTGTGGTGGAACGACTGCTGGAGAACGGGAGAGAGGTCGTTGAAACGTCGCTCCCCGCCTTGTTGACCGTGGTCAAGGATATCAATGAACCGAGGCTGCCCTCCCTCTTGGGGATCAAGAAGGCAGCCAAAGCGCAGATTCCTACCCTCACCGCAAAGGATATCGGCGCTGATGATAACCATATTGGATCAAAAGGATCACCCACCTGGGTGACGAAGATTTTTTCCCCGGAGCCCAGAAAAGGAGGCGGTGAGATTTTGAAAGGGGAATTATCCGAAGTGGTTCCTCTTATGGTGGATAAATTGATGGAGACGAAGTTCATAAAATGAGAGCGTGATGGTGATCGGTGCTCGTGGAGGTTCACGAATCACGATTTACGAATGACGAACACGATTTGGGAGGGGCGAATGTCGGAATTGATCATTGATAAGGATACGTGCACCGGATGTGAGTCCTGTATTCCTTCCTGTCCCTTCGATGCTCTGAGTATGCAGGAAGGGAAGGCCGTGGTCGACGAGAAGTGCACCTTCTGCGGGGCCTGTGTGGAGGTCTGTCCGGTGAGTGCGATCACGCTCATCAAGGCTGAGAAGAGTGCGGCCGAGGGTACCAGCGCTAAAGATATCTGGATTTTTATCGAGCATGAATTCGGCAAGATCCCGAGCATCTCTTTCGAACTTCTTGGACAGGGAAGAGGGCTGGCGGACGCCGTTGGATGCAAACTCTGTGGGATGCTGTTAGGAGATAAGGAAGCGGTCGATGCATTTGCCAAAGAGGCCATTGCCCATGGGGCGGAGAAAGTCTATATCATGGAGAGCCCGCTACTCAAACAATATCGTACGGACCCTTACGCAGAGGCTGCGGTGTTTCTCATTCGGAAATACAAACCCGAGATCGTCCTTTTCGGGGCGACCACTCAGGGCCGAGATTTTGCTGGAAGGGTAGCGACCACCTTGGAGACGGGATTAACAGCGGACTGCACCGATCTGGGCATCGATCCGGAAACGAAATATCTTGTACAGACTCGGCCTGCTTTTGGCGGGAACATCATGGCAACGATTCTCGACCATCCCGAGTTCCGGCCCCAGATGGCTACGGCCCGGCCCAAGGTGTTCCCCATGCCTCCGAAGGATGATTCAAGAAAAGGAGAGATCATTCGGGAAACGCTTCAGATGACCGAGGACCAGGCCAGAACGAAGATTTTGGAATTCATCAAAGGGGCGGAAATGGTCAATCTGTCGGATGCGGAGATCATCGTCTCGGGAGGAAGAGGAATGGGGGGTGCAGATAATTTTAAAGTCATCCGCGAACTGGCAGGGGTTTTGGGGGCTGCCGTGGGTGCCTCCCGTGCAGCCGTCGATTCAGGTTGGATTCCTTATGAACACCAGGTCGGGCAGACTGGCCGCACTGTTCGGCCCAAGATCTACATCGCCTGCGGTATCTCGGGTTCCATCCAGCACCAGGCTGGTATGAAGACATCGGATATCATTGTCGCCATCAACAAAGACGGTGAAGCCCCCATTTTTAAGATCGCCACCTATGGCATTGTTGGCGATCTCTTTGCGGTCGTTCCCATGCTGATGCAGGAGTTCAAAAAACGGTTGGGAAGGTAGTTTTCTGGAAGACCATTCCAAATGTCAAATTCACTGCTTTGGGCAGGCATGGAATTTGGTTTTTGACATTAGTCATTGTATTTATTCCATTTGAACTTTGGGTTTTGGCATTTGCCATTTCTTTATTTCCTTATCATTTTATCCTTGATTTTTTCTATCCCTTTCATCATAATGTCGAAGAATTCTTGAAAAGAGGGTTTCTATGATTATCACCTGTGCCTCCTGCCTGACCAAGTTTAATTTAGACGATTCTCGAATTTCGGCCGAGGGTGCCAAGGTCCGCTGTTCACGGTGCAAGCATGTATTCTATGTCGTCCCTGCTCCCGAGACCAAGGAAGAAATCATCGAGAATTTTGAATCCTTTGCGAAATATCATGAAGATTTGATGGGGCCGGGTGAGATCAAGGGGGAGGTTCCTCGTGAGGCGAAAGCCGAGAAGGAAGGGGTCCCCCCAGAAGAGGGAGAAGAGGCATTCCCCTTTTTTGAAAAGGCTCCTGCGGAGAAAGCGGAGCAATGGGTCGCTCCGGGAGAAATGGAAGGTGTGGCTCCTGGTGAGAATATAGAGAAGCTACCCCCTGAAAAATTGATGAGAGAGGAAAGGGTGGAGAGCAGACCCTCCAGGCCAAAGATTATGATGCATGCTGAGAGGAGAGGGCCCGTTCGGTTTCTTGCGCTTCTCATTGTTTTAATGCTACTGACCTTCGGCATCCTCTATGTATGGTCGGAACTGAGCTCCGGGGGTAGGCTCTCCCCTTATTTGGATTCCACCGTAAAGAGAATCACTGAGTTTTGGAACCAGATTTGGGGAGTAGAGGAAGGAGATCTGATCGTCGGAGATCTGAGCGGATATCAGGAGAAGATCGGAGAGGTTCCCCTCTTTATCATCGAGGGAAAGGTAAAGAATCAATCCAAGTTCACCAAAAAGTATATCAAAATAAAAGTCGTTATTTTTGATGAAGACAAACTCAAGGTGGCTGAGAAGGAAGCCATCTGCGGTCGTGTCATCGCTCGTGGGGAGTTGAAAAAACAACCTGAGGAATTTTTCAAAGGGGAGATGGTGATCAAACCCGAAACGGAACAAGAGATGATCACCCCCTCGGGCAAGGCCTCTCCGTTTATGGTAATTTTAAAGGACCTTCCGAGCCGAGCGAAAGATTTTAAATACGAGATCTTAGAAGCCCCCAACCTTTGAAAACAATAAGTTATGAGTTCAGAGTTAGGAGTTCGGAGTAATAAACTTGAAACCTCCAAACTAAATACCCTGAAAATTCTCTCCGAACTACGAACTCATCGCTCCGAACTATTTCTTTTCAAATTTGATCCCCTGGATATAAATTTCGATAAGGGTCAGGAAAAGCGTAGCCACCAAAGGTCCGGCGACGAAACCGATCAATCCGAAAGCCTGGACCCCTCCCAGCACAGCGAAGAAGAGGAGCAGAGGATGGATATTCGTTCTGGTGCTGATAAAAAATGGTCTGAGGAGATTGTCTACCATACTAATCACAAATACTCCCATACCGAGCAAGAGGAGTCCCTTCAAAACAGCCCCTTCGATCAATAAGATGATCGCCGCCGGGACCCAGATCAGGGCTGTTCCACCGATGGGGATGAAGGAGAGCAGAGCCATTGCTGTTCCCCAGAAGATAGGCGAAGGAAGTCCAAGGACCCAAAAAGATAATCCGCCCAAGAGACCCTGAATCATCGCGATCAGAAGTCCTCCGTAGATTGTAGCGTAGATCATGTCGCGGAACCGTTGGATGAGAAGGTCCCTCTCCTTGGAAGGAAGGGGGACGATCTCTTTCAGTCTTGCGAAGAGGTGACTTCCGTCCTTAAAGAAATAGTAGAGGGAGAGAAGGGTGAAGAAGAATCCGACAACAAACGACGAGAATCCCTTCAAAAGGGTTGTGGTTTGATTGAAGATGAACGTACTGATCTGGTTAAGGTTCTTTAATAGCAGAGGCAAAGGATTCGCCTGTGAGAAATCGATATGTTGACCTAACCCCGCCAAGATCCATTTGAAGATAGGGATTTCTTTCATTCCCTCAATATAGGTCTGAAGTTGACCGGTCTTGATCATTTCCTCCACCTGGTGATAGAGGTCGACCACCTCGCCGGCTAAAGAGGCCATCAGAAGACTGAACGGCAATATGATAACGATGAGTACGAGCAGTGTCATGAGGAGGACGGAGAGGACTTCCTTTTTTTTGAGGAGGCGCTGAAGTCTCTGGAAGAGGGGATAAAAAACCATGGCGAGGAGGATGGCCCATATGATGGACGATAGGAAAGGGGCGAGAATGAGGTAGAGAAGATAAATGGAAAGGAACGTGAGGAAGAGGATGAAGATGAGGAAGATATGCGCTCGTTTCATTTCCTATCCGGATGCCAAGGCATCTATCTTTTCGACCGGATGAGAAGAATGGGCGTTTCAGCTCGGGTTAAGACTTTGAGGGCGACACTCCCCATCACCCACCGGGAAATTCCCGACCGGCCGTGGGTGCACATGATGATTAGATCCGCCCCAACCTCTTTTGCAAAATCAATGATTTCGACAGCCACCTGCTGTCCGGTCCTCACCGTCGCCGCTACCCTAAGACCTCTTTTTTTCAATTCCTCACTGAGGTTCGCGAGATATCTCTCAGCGGCTTCCTTCTGTTTTTCATCGACGATCAGGGGGGTGACCAGCTCTGGCGAACCATAAATGGGCATAAAGGGAACCACCTGGAACAGGATGATTTCGGAATCAAAGGTCTTAGCCAATTTTTCGGCCTGGTCCAAGGCCATTTTTGCCAGCTCCGATCCATCCAACGGGACAAGAATCTTTTTGTACATACTCCCCACCTCCCTCAGGGATTCCAAAAGTCATTTATATCAATTTTGATAAGGCAAGGCAACACAAAAAGATTGCGTTGTGTTAGTTTATATGGAAAGCAAGATAAGCGGAAGGAATGTGCATAGAATTTTTCAATACTTTTCGGTTTCATTATTGAAATAATCGATTTGACAGAGCGGCGACTTCGACTTACATTTTTAACCGAATAATCTTTGTGTAGTTTTCACCTGCATTATAAATTGGGAGATTGTAACGTGGGAAAAAACCAGACGTCCTTTTCTCTTGGATGAGGGGCCTTATTTGGCCTAAAGAGGCCTAGGTTAGGTCTCCGGTTCAGTCGAAGGAGAGAGAGAAAAGGGGCACTCCTAACTTTTTTCTAACCCTTTGCTTCCTCAATTCCCCTGCCTATCTTTTCCCTCCCTCCAGACCATTATCTATTACGTGCCCCTATAATTCTCATCTATTATTGCAGCGAGAAGGAGGTGAGAGCCGATGAAGCATCGTTATCATTCCCAATATCGTCTATGATCCTTGTCACCGGGAGCCCATAGGCTTGGGCTGACTTCGT
>DATHCH010000175.1:0-12880 GCA_035319625.1 Thermodesulfobacteriota bacterium | reverse complement strand
AAGGCGGATTATTATCAAGTTGAAACGGAGAAGGCATTTAGACAATTTATCAGCACGTTGAAAGAAAAGGCGGTCATCGAAATCAAACTTTAATCCTTCCTTTTTATAAGTGGATTCTCCGCAATCCTATCACACAGTACTCGTCATCGATATCAACAACATCTGTGTATTTGATATGCCTCTGATCCGGACGAGGGTGTACGGTAATTCCGTGAGCTCCAATTCTAATGGTACGAAGCGCCATCTCAATTAGATTTGGATAATCTATATTACGAGCATTTCGTAAGAGAGCAAGTTTATTGAGATTTACACTCAACCTTGTCATATTTCATCCTTTGCTTTTCTAACGAAAAAATCAGCCGGAGCGAAGCGATCAGCTGCATTGATTTTGTTATGCCAATTTATTTTTTGCCTTTTGAAAATCCATTAATAATATTTATTGTTTTTTCTAATTCTTTTCTTTGTTCGGGATCGTTAGCAGATCCAGGTAATAATGTTTTAAGATGCTCTATAATAACTTTCACGGAAACATGTGGCCTAAACTGTCGAGATTTGATTAACCATTTTCCATTATTCTTCACAAGCTCGAAAGTCGGATTTAATTCTAGCCTAGCTTCATCAGTAAAGTTCTTATCTCTTAAGCCGTACCAAGTATAACCATCAATTAATCCAATTGCCTTATATTGCACAGGGACAGATGCTCTATTTCCAGATATTTTATCGTTTCCAATTTTATATCCGTCGACAACCATGACCGTATCCCATCCAGGACCATCAATCCAAGTTGTATAACGACTGATTGCATTCCAACCATTACTGTCAAGCCCTTTACCCGCATAATCCATCTTTAATATACTGCTCTACAACCCCCCTGGGCGTAGTTGGATAATCTTCACATTTTGCAGTGTGTGGATAAAAACAAATTAAAAAAACAAACAATAAATATACTTTTTTATGACTTCTTGGATGTTTGTTTAAACTCATACGCAATATTCCTATTACTTTCATTTTATGTGCATAACAATTTAATAGGCAAAGTTCGTATTTGTTTGGAATCGGGCCTTCTAGTTTTAGCTTTTTACCAGTTTTGGGTGCTTCTGTCTATAAAATTGTACAAATTTGTTGATTCTATTTCGTGTTTTCCCTATAATAGCACAAAAATAAGAACTTCGTATATCACTGTAGTTTTGGCAAATCTGAGGGTTAAATGGCAGGACACTCGCCGGTCAAATAGGGAGATGTTTTTTGTGAATCGCCAGAGGCTAAAGGTTTTCTTACCTACTTTGCCAATAGTTGTCTTTTTTCTTCTCACGGCCTGCATTCCCCGACAACGCGTTGTTTATGAGAGAAGAACGCTCCCACCTGAAAAAGAGGCGACAATCGAAAAGAGGGAGTCGCGCGGGGTTCAGCTGGGGATTGCCTCCTGGTATGGAGCAGACTTTCACGGAAAACAGACATCCAGTGGCGAAGTCTATGATATGCACCAACTCACCTGCGCCCATAATACCCTTCCCTTAGGCACAATGGTCATGGTCACCAATTTGGAGAATGGAAGATCCGTCGAATTGAAGGTCAACGACAGGGGACCTTTTGTAAAGGACAGGATTATCGACGTCTCGTATGCTGCTGCACGGATGCTCGGCATGCATGAGCAGGGAACAGCCGCAGTCAGAGTGGAAGTGATCGGTACGGCTGTCCAACCCGCTCAACCATTCAGTGTCCAGGTAGGCTCCTTTGTGAGTGAGACCAATGCCCGAAATTTGGCCGAGCAACTGCGGAAAGACTTCGACAATGTGCAGATCACGACTATGGAAACACCGACTCGGAAATATCACCGGGTAAGAGTAGGCCAATTCGAGACGAGAGAAGCCGCGATGAGAACAGCAGAAAGACTTGCCCAGATGGGTTTCAAGGTGCTGGTAACCGACCAATAGTCTACGATCCTTAGATTCTTAAACCACCTTCCAGCACCGGACTCCGTGGTCTTCACCAACCTTATACATTTTAATCACTCCAACCCGGCAACGGTCTTCAACGATCGGGCACCTTCCCTGAAATTTGCACCCTGGAGGCGGATTGAATGCACTCGGCACCTCGCCTGAAAGTGCTTGTGGTTCATGCTGCTTATCCGGATCAGTGGACGGCATGGAGGAGAACAAAGCCACGGTATAAGGGTTCAAGTGATGTTCGTAAAGCTCGTCAGCCGGGGCGTATTCCATGATGTGGCCCAAATACATGACGGCGACGGTGTCACTCATGTAGCCCACCACGTTTAGATCGTGAGAAATGAAGAGATAGCTCAAACCCAGTCTGTCTTGCAGTTCCTTGAGGAGGTTGAGGATCTGTGATTGGATAGACACATCGAGCGCTGACACAGGCTCGTCGCAGACCATCAAACCGGGCTCCACACTCAGAGCCCGCGCGATACCAATCCTCTGTCTTTGCCCGCCGCTAAATTCATGAGGATAGAAATTAGCCGCATCCGGAGCAATCCCCACCAGCTCTAAAAGATGCTCGACCCTAGCCTTCCTCTCATGAAGGTCCTTCGCATCCCACGTCCGAAGGCCTTCTTCAATCGATTGACCCACGGTCATCCTGGGGTTAAGAGAGCCAAAGGGATCCTGGAAGATGATCTGCATCTCTTTCCGCAATGGTTTCAGCTCATCCTGGGTCAGCCCGCTGATATCCCGGTCCCTGTAGATGATTGTTCCCTTATCGGAATCCAGGAGCCTCAAGAGGAGCCTGCCAACTGTGGACTTGCCGCAGCCGCTCTCGCCCACAAGCCCCAGGGTTTTCCCTGGCAAAATCTCCAGGTCCACGCCATCAACAGCCTTCACCCAGCCGATGACCTTTTGAAGGAAGCCTCTTCTCACAGGAAAATACTTTTGGAGCCCCTCAACCTTGAGAAGGGCATGAGTATGCCGATCGCTCTTTTCCATTACCGGGATTCTCTTGTTGGTACAGGACAGGGCAGCGACTTAAGTGTCCTTCTCCATAATCACATAATGCCGGATATATGCTTCTGCAAGGGTCAATGGTGTGAGGGCATCGGGGATGGAAAGGGCATCCTGCCGGCTTATAGGCGGGATTGGGCACGGCTCCGGGAATGCTGTAAAGCGTCTTTCCTCTCTTTGCCCGGCTCGGCAGCGACGCCAAGAGGCTCTGAGTATAAGGATGCTTCGGTTGACGGAAAATGTGCGCGGTGTTTCCCTGCTCTGCGATGATCCCAGCATACATCACGTAAATCCGATCGGCAATCGTCGAAACCACTCCGAGATCGTGCGTAATATAGAGGAGTGACATGTCACGTTTTTTCTTCAGCTCTCGAAATAAGCTGAGGATCTGGGCTTGGATCGTCACATCCAGAGCCGTCGTCGGCTCATCGGCAATCACAAGGTCGGGATTGCACGCAAGGGCCATGGCAATCATCGCGCGTTGCCTCTGCCCACCACTGAGTTGATGGGGGTAATCCTTCAAACGCTCTTCAGGCGACGGGATCCCCACATCCCTAAGGAGCTGAACACATCTCCGATGAAGTTCTTCTTTATCGATGCTTTCGTGGACCGTAATGGCCTCTCCGATTTGATCTTCGACAGTGAACACGGGATTGAGAGAGGTCATTGGCTCCTGGAAGATCATGGCAATTTCTCTTCCCCGGACTTTCTGCATTTCCTCTTCACCAAGATCCATAATACTCTGGCCCTTGAAGAGGATTTTGCCCCCCATGATTCTGCCCGGGGGCATTGGGAGGATTCGCATGACGGCCAGCGCTGAAACCGTCTTTCCGCACCCGGACTCTCCAACCAGACAGACAGTCTCCCCTTTCTCGACATCATAGCTTACCCCATCTACGGCCCGAGCGACTCTCTCATCACTGTAGAAATAGACCTTCAAATCCTGAACGGAAAGAATCACGACCGCTCCCGGAGCCGCGGATTGAGAACATCGCGCAGGCCTTCACCGAAAAGGTTGAAAGAGAGGACCACAATCAGGATGGCAATCCCCGGGACAAAGGTCAGCCAGGGCGCATCGAAGATGTAATTTTTCCCATCGGAAAGAATGTTTCCCCAGGTGGCATGAGGAGGTGGAACCCCCAATCCAAGAAAGCTCAAGGCCGACTCGGTCAAAATCGCACTGGCGATTCCGATCGTTGCCGAGACGAGCACAGGGGCGATGGCATTGGGCACCATGTGACGGAAGATGATCCGCCAATCGCTGATGCCAAGCGCACGGGCCGCCGTCACAAAATCCTGATCTCGGAGCGAGAGAAACTCTGCCCGGACAAAACGAGTGGTACCCATCCAACTGGTCAGGCCGATCACGATCATGATGTTGTAAATGCTTGGAGGAAGGAGCGCCACCACGGTCAGGATGAGGAAGAAGCTTGGAAAACAGAGCATGATGTCGACAAACCGCATAATGAGTGCGTCGATCGAGACGGTTTGAATCGAAAGAATCCTCGTCCATCCGATTTCAGCCCCTGCTCGGATTTTCGGCTTCAACCATTTGGACAAAACGAAAAAGAGCCCTCCGATTATGAGGAGCAATGCCCCGAGGGTGACCAACCTGGCTACAAGCAGGATCGCACCAGCGATACCCACGGCGAAGGCAATCACTTGATCGGCCGTCGCCGCGTTCTGCCCGTAATACCCGGAAATGCCCCCGAGAAGGATCCCGATCAGCACCGATATGCCCACCGCCACGAATCCAACCGTGAGAGAAACCCAGGCCCCCTGCATCATCCTGGCAAAGACGTCACGTCCTAGGTCATCGGTTCCGAAGAGATAAATACCGAGGTGGGGGAACGCTTCGGAAGTTAAGGTCTCCTGGTGCGGGCTGGAGAGAGGAGGGCGCAGTTTCTCGTCGAGCCGTACAATTGCAGGATCGAAAACAGGCTTCGAACCCGATGTCAGTATGAGCCCGACCAATGCACTGAGAAAGAAGAGAACAAAGATAAGGAGGCCGACGAAGGCGAGTTTGTTTTTCTTGAAGAGGCGCCAGAACTCCCGCCACCTCGACTCCCTGGGCGCCAGGGGCTTTTCAATGGGCTCCCTTCGTAAGGTTTCCGTATCCGTCCGAATCACAGTCGTATCCTCGGGTCCACAATCATGTAGAGCACATCCGAGACAAAAGTCCCGATCAGCACCAATACCGCGGCGATGAAGTTCTCTGCGAGGATGATCGGATAGTCCCTGGCCAGAATGGCTTCGTATGCCATCCGCCCCATCCCAGGCCAGGAGAAGATATACTCGATAATGACGGACCCGCCAATCAGCCCCGGCAGAACCAGGCCAAACATGGTGACAAAGGGTAACAGGGCATTGCGAAGAGCGTGCTTATAATGAACCTTTTCTTCAGGAAGCCCTTTGGCCCGAGCCGTCTTGATATAATCCTGGCTCTCCACCTCGAGCATTTGGCTTCGCACGTATCGTGACAGGATCGCGATCCCACCGGTCGCGCCCAAGAGGGAGGGGAGGAGGAGGTGCCAGACCCTGTCCATCCCCTGACGGTACCAGGGGACGTCTCCGAGTCCGAAGGTCTGCATCCCGATGACGGGGACGTGAAATCCTTCGACAACCAAGATGATTAGGATATAGGCGAAAAAGAAGCCTGGGATGGAAATCAGGAAATAGGAGAGGAAGGTCATGCTGCGATCATAGGCTCCACCTCTGAAAAGAGCTGAACGGATCCCGATCGGGAACGACAGGGTCCAGGTCAAAACGGTTCCAACCACAAAGAGTAAGAGACTGTTTCTAAACCGATCCCAGATCTTCTTAAGGACCGGCTCACTGTCCTTCCAGGAAACACTCGTCCCAGTAAAAAAATCCCGGTAAAAGTAAGCGTACTGGACATAGAGGGGCTCATCGAGATGAAACTGCTTCCGAAACCTCTCCACCATCTCCGGTGTGAACTTGGGATTCAATGGATCGACCTGGCTGGGCTTGCCCGGGGCCAGGTAAATGACCAGAAACGAGATGACCGAGACAAAGAATAACGTGATCATCTTTTGAACCACGCTGCGGGCCATGAATGAAAGCATCGCTATCCCTCTGCGGCAAATGTCGGTACCTGCGGAAGCTTGATCCACTTATTAAAGTAAAACATATAATTTCCTGTCTTCGTGGGCGTAATCTTCTTATAGACAACCTTGCGTTCCGCGTTCGTTTCTTTAATGACAATCCGCTTGTCCAGGACCGCCGTCCATTTCGTTACATAGAGGAAGGTGTACGGCTGCTCCCGGGCGATGATCTCATGAAGTTGGTGGCAGTAGGCGACCTGACGGTCGTGATCGTACTCCTGTCTGATCTTCACGATGAGGTCGTCCGCCTCACTGTTCTTAAATCCGACAAAATTGAGCTGAAAGGGGTGCGTCTGGCTGGAGTGCCAAATCTGAAAGAGGTCTGGCTCGATTCCCATGCTCCAGCCAAGAACCAGGGCATCGAAATCGGCCTTATCGACACGCTCTTGGATGAAAACCGCCCATTCCAAAAGGTCGGTTCGTACGTCGATTCCGATCTTCCTCCACTCGTCCTGGGCTACGGTCAGAATGGCCTTCCGAAGATCATTTCCGTTGTTTGTGATCAGCGTGAACTGAAGCCGTTTCCCATTCTTTTCCAGCCAGCCCTCCCTGTTTCGCTTCCAGCCCGCTTCCTCCAGGAGCTTCAGGGCCCCCTGAGGATCATAGGGAAGAGGTTTCACCGCAGCATTGTAATAGTCTGTTTGCTTGGGGAAGGGTCCGGTAATCTGTTCCCCTTGGCCGAAAAGCACATACCGGATGATCTTGTTCACGTCGATGGCCATGCCGAGGGCTGTCCGTACCCTGCGGTCGTTGAAAGGTTCGCGTCTCTGGTTGTAACCGATGTAGGTGTACCCGAAGGCAAGGCCCGAGAAGCTCTGATAGTTTGGATCGTGCTTGAAACGCTCCACCTGATGGGGCCGAACGTCGTAAGCGTCGACCGTGCCTGCATAGAACTCCATCTCTTGCGTCAAAGGATCGGGAATGATGCGGAAAAAGTACTGGCCGTAATTAGGGGGGCCTTCCCAATAATGAGAGTAGCGATTCGTCTTGATGAACTGATCCGGTTTCCATTCCTTGAAGACGAAAGGACCGCACCCGACCGGGTGTCGATTGAACGGGGAGTCGCGCATGGAGAATTTTTCGGGCTTTTTCCCCGATTGGGCGGCTTCTTTCCTCAAGACCTCATCGTTCAGAAGATGCTCGGGCAGGATTCCCATCTGCCATGTGCCCAGCGCCGGAGAATAAAGACGTTTGTAAACGACCCGGATCGTGAGAGGATCGATTACTTCCACCTCTTTCACGGGTTCATAATCTGCGAGGCGCGGAGAGATATTTTTAGCATTCATGATGGCTTCATAGGTGAACTTCACATCCTTGGCTTCGAAGGGATGGCCATCATGAAATTTTACGCCGGGCCGCAGGTGAAAAACGATGATCGGATTGTGTTCCGTTGCAGGCAACGCCTCGCTTGCATACTCGGACTTCTTCTCCGGATCCACTTCCGGATCGAACTGAACATATCTCTGGGCGTTGAATGTCTTGAAATAATCCTTTCCCAGGATCTTGGAAAGGCTTTCAAACAGGAACTGGTCCACGTTCTCCAGAACCAACTTGATTCTGGCAGGGCTCCTGACCCGGATTTTAACTTCTCTCTCATGGTCAGTACCTTTTGCGACCTTTTCCTGTTGGGTCACTACATATTCCCTGCCAGGCACCATCGAGATCTCCCGGATGTTCTCAAAAGACCTCCTCGTCTGAGGATTGAACGAGCCAACCTCTTCCCTCGCTTGTTGAAGGAGCCGGAGGACTCCATTGGGTTCTATCTTCCCTGTATTTGGGACGTAGGCATCCTCGTTGACACAGAAGAAAGCCTCCTCGTGGATTTCCCAGGAGGTCGCCAGTCGTCCCCTGAAGCGGAGGTTCTCGTCATAATCGATCAGACCCTCGAAAACGAGGCCTTCGATCGTGCTGCTCGCAGAGTCCGCGGAAAGAATCGGGTTCAGAATGGCGGCGTCTCCGATCGAGGCTGAGATATATTCTTTCAGCCGGTCAGGATTGCCTTGAGACTGCTCCTCGTAAGTCGGGACCCAGAAATAAGACTGGAGCAAGAAGACGATGACCAAAATTGGGATGATGATGAGTATCTTGCGGATGGTCACGGATTTATTTCACCTTCGAGGCATCGAACACCAAAGAAAGTAGTTTCCCTGCCTTGTTTAACATATAATTAAAATACTATTCGATTCACAAACCGGTGTCAAATCGATCGGTAGGATGGGAAGGATATTCACCTTTTCCTTTTTCTGGAGCCATGAGATCAATCAGTAGAAGGACCGCCCCATTTACCATTTGATTTTTTTTCAAAAGATGTATTATCATTTAACGATAAAATGTTGAGACCTTTCCTCCTTTTGAGGAGTCTGAGTCATCCCGAAGGAGAGTTTAATAATGGATCAGGAAAAGCTTCTCTACTTTAAAGGACTGCTTGAGGGAACTCTCCATGACTTGCTGGTGGAAGCCGGAAAGACATGTACCGACATGCGCCAAGACAGCAACGGGGACTTCCCCGACCCGACGGACAGGGCCTCTTTGGAATCGGACCGAAACTTCCTTTTGAGGATTAAGGATCGCGAGAGAAAGCTAATTATGAAAGTCAAAGAGGCACTAGACCGCATTGACAACGGAACCTTTGGGATTTGCGAGTCCTGTGGAAAGTCCATTTCCGAAAAAAGGCTGATGGCCAGACCGGTGACCACTCTGTGCATCGAATGCAAAACCGAAGGAGAGAATCAGGAGCGATTGGAAAGACAGAGAGGGACAAAGGTTAGAAAAAGTTACCCCTCTTAGCCAGCGTTCTCCTCGGAAAAAAATCCTCTATGCCCGAACTGAGAAAAGATCCCATTCATGGAAGATGGGTGATCATCTCCACAGAGAGGAGCCGAAGACCCTCTGATTTCGCAGTAGAGGAGCATAGACCAACAGGCGGATTCTGCCCTCTCTGCGAAGGGAATGAAGACCGAACCCCTCCCGAGATCATTGCCTTCCGAGACAATGGCACCCCTCCCAACTCTCCCGGATGGACCCTTCGCGTCGTCCCCAATAAGTTCCCGGCCCTCAGAATAGAAGGAGATCTCGACCGAGAAGGCGAAGGGATTTACGATAAGATGAACGGCATTGGCGCCCACGAAGTCGTGATCGAAACGCCCCGACATGAAGAGACCCTGGCCACCCTGCCGTTAAAAAATGTAGGGAACGTCCTGTTGGCTTACCGCGATCGGATCATCGATCTCAGGCGTGACCAGCGTCTTCGGTACGTCCTTGTCTTTAAGAACCACGGCGTCGCAGCCGGGGCGTCTTTGGAACATTCCCATTCCCAGATCATCGCCCTCCCCATCATCCCGAGGAGGGTGAGCGAAGAGATTGAGGGGGCCAAGACGTACTTCCACTATAAGGACCGGTGCGTCTTCTGCGATATCATTCGGCAAGAGCTTCAGCAGAAAAACCGCATTGTCACCGAAAATAAATCTTTCCTCTCCATCGCCCCTTTCGCCTCCCGGTTTCCGTTCGAAACCTGGATCCTTCCCAAAATCCATCATCCCAGCTTCGAGCACATGGACCTTTCACAATACGAACCGGCAGCGCAAATCCTCTCCGATACCCTCCGGAGAATCAATCGGGTGCTCACGGATCCTCCTTATAACTACATTATTCACACTTCCTCCTTCCCGGAATTGGATGCGGAGTACTACCATTGGCATCTTGAGATCATGCCGAAGCTGACCAAGGTGGCCGGGTTCGAGTGGGGGACAGGATTCTATATCAATCCCACCCCGCCAGAGGATGCAGCGGAGTATATGAGAGAGGCGAAGTAATTCTTTATGCCCGACCCAGCCTACGATCTTCTCAAATCGGTTGTCCGAATTTCCAATGCGTTGCTTTCTCTTCCCGTCAAATTGGATCAAATGCTTCAATCCATCTCAAAGGCTTTTCAATCGGGCCGATGTCTTTTCCTCGGGCCTGAAAAAATCATTCCAAATGGGTTTCTTTACCGTCTGGCCCTTGAAAAAAAACCTTTATGGGTAGAGGAAGGATCACCTTTCCGGAAGGAGAATGCCTTTCCGGAAGAAGAGGACCTCCTTTGTCCGGCCTTCGCCTGCGTTCCCTTGTATGATGAGACGTCCCTCCTGGGAATTCTTTATCTTGGCTTCCCAAAGCACTACACGTTTTCTCCTCAAGAGAGGGATCTCTTCCTCCTGGTCGGGCAGGTGATGGAAAGGGCGATTCGAAACGATGATCTCCGCCAAAAGGCAGACGAGATAACCTCAGAATTGACCGCTTGCTATGAAATCGGAAAAGCGGCGACGTCTCCGCTGAAACTGGAGAACCTCTTTGAATTGATTGCCTCAACGGGTTTAAGAATTCTAAAAGCCAAGGGAGGGGTTCTGAGAGTCGAAGACAGAAAATCCAGAGAATTGAAAGTGAAATTCAGCGTGGGAGGTTACCATCAAAATTCTCTCGACGAAAAGATGGCGAGAAGGGCCTTCAATACCCAAACCCCTCTTTCCTTCAACCATTCTGGTCAAGAAAAATCCTCCTTTTCTGCTATCTGTGCCCCTTTCCTCTCAAAGGGAAAAGCCTTGGGAACCCTGGCTTTTTATGATAAGGATTCTCGTTCTGCAAAATTCGATGATAAGGATCTTCAACGATTGTTGATAATGGCGAATCAGCTGTCTTCTGCTATTGAAAACGCTTTGATCCAGGACGAAACTTCTGAAATGGTTCAGAGGCATGAGCAAAGAGTGAAAGAGCTATCGACTCTGTGGGAACTCAACAAGGCCCTTTTGACTACGGTGAATTTTGAGCGGATCCTCCATTTAACTTTGACCGCCATTACGATCGGGGAAGGGCTGAAGTTTAATCGGGCCATGCTCTTTCTGGTCAACGAAAAGGATCGCATTTTGGAGGGGACTATGGCTGTGGGACCGGATAATGCGGAAGAGGCGGGGAAGGTCTGGGCCTCTCTCTCCCGGAGAAATGGAGCCCTTTCAGACCTGATCACTCAACTCGACCCAGAGGACCACTCCATCTTGAACTCCATTGTCAAAGGAATTCAAATTCCATTGGAACAGGAACAGTGCATTCTCTCGCGCACCGTTCTTGAGGGAAGACCCTTCAATACCCAGCTTCCCCAATCCAAAGAGGGGTGGCTGCAAACCCGGTGCGAAAGGGGTTGCCATCTGGGTTCAGAGGTCGGATGTTATGTCGGTGAGCATCTGAGTCGGGACCCCAGAATTTATTCTTTCGCCACCGTCCCCCTCATGGGAAAAGGGAAAGTCATCGGGGTGGTTCTGGTGGACAACCTTTACAACCAAAACCCTATTACCGAAGAGGATATTCAGTTTCTCAGCATGTTCGCCAACCAAGCCGGATTGGCGATTGAGAATGCCGCCCTCTACCGAAATTTGGAGGAGGTCCATCAGGAACTCAAAGAGACTCAGACCTTTTTGGTCCATTTGGAAAAGATGGTGGCTTTGGGTGAAATGTCCACGACCATCGCCCACGAGATCAAGAACCCCCTCACCTCCATCGGTGGGTTTGCACGTCGCCTGGATCGGACTCTCCCGAAGGAATCCCAGGAGAAGAAATACTCTCAGACCATTATCAAAGAGGTCAGCCGTCTTGAGAAGATTCTCAATGACCTCCTCAACTATACCCGGGATGGATCCCTGGTCTTTAAGGAATTGGATCTTCGGGATGTCTTAGAAGAAAGCCTTTCCATGGTGATAGAAGGAATTCGCTCAGGTGGGGTCCAAGTCATCAAGGAGTATGAAGAAAAAATTCCCCTGATCAAGGGGGATTTTTATGAATTAAAACAGAGCTTCTTTAATCTGATCAATAATGCTTGTCAGGCGATGAAAGAAAGGGGAACCCTTTTCCTACGGGTCCATTCCTTTTCAAAGAACGGCTTACCCTGCGTCAGGGTGGAGGTGGAAGATACCGGGAAGGGGATCGATCCAGAAAACCTCCACAATATCTTTAACCCTTTCTATTCCACAAAGGAATCTAGTCTGGGCTTGGGCTTACCCATTGTCCACAAAATCATCGCTTCCCATCGGGGCCAGATCGAAGTGGACAACCGCCCGGGAACTGGGGTAAAATTCATTATCACACTCCCCGCTTTCGAGGAAGGAAAAGAGAATAGCATTAATAGCCCCTGACGCTATGCGCAGAGTGATAATCGTTTGGACTCTTTCTAAGGTGCGGAGGCAAACTTATGAAGAAGATTTTAGTCGTGGACGATGAGGAGAGTATTCGCTTCCTCTATAAAGAGGAATTAGAGGAGGAGGGATACGTCGTGGAGTGCGCCAAAAACGGGGAAGAAGCGATCGAGAAACTCCCCGCATTCAAACCAGACCTTATCTCCCTCGACATCAAGATGCCTGGCATGGATGGCATTGAAGCTCTCAAGCGAATCCGTGAGAAGGAGAGGCAACTTCCGATTATCCTCTGCTCCGCCTACGGGGAGTACAAACAGGACCTCACCACCTGGGCGTCGGATGCTTATGTTGTCAAATGCGCTGATTTGACAGCCTTCAAATTCACCATCCGAAAACTTTTGGGGTTATCATGAAAGCCCATGGCATTAAACGTCCAGAAATCGGTCGAGAGTTGCAGGCGTTTCTAAAAATTGTGATTTTTCTTGCGGACACGCGACACGTTTTCTGAGTAATTTCCGGACACGAAACACGGTTCACGCCTGCGCGCGGAAGCGCTACGGCGCGCAAGCACGGACACGCTGTTATAAGAAATGGGGCAGTAGCTCAGTTGGGAGAGCGCCAGAATCGCACTCTGGAGGTCGGG
>DATHCH010000174.1:0-13206 GCA_035319625.1 Thermodesulfobacteriota bacterium | reverse complement strand
CCCTGCGGAGGTTCGCGCTCAGACCAAACCAGTATCAGATGGCGCCAGAGCCCCAGATCTTCCCATCCCAGGATTGAAAGGTCACAACGAGCTGTTCTGCTAATTGCGGCGACAAGCTGGGGCATATTTTTAGAATATCCTGTGCAGTGGCGCGTGAGATGACAGGAACAAGTCGTCGGAGAGCTTTAATGGCATCGGCGTTGAACAACAGCAGTTTCCGGGCCAAAACCTCGGCACGGTCATACTTTTGATCACCGGTTAGCCATACACCACCAATATGTGCTGCCATATACTCCTTTGAAAAATAAGTTGCCAGTCCCTCTTCCAAAACACTTGCATTGGCAGATAATACAGGCGTCAAAAGATGTATACACTCGTGAGCCATTTGAAACAAAGGCAGATTCGAATCATTCATGCTCGAAGAATCAAGTTGCACAATCACATTCATCCCATCTCCGGGGAACCAGATCTGTGGCAAACCTGCCCGAAACTCAACCCCAAGAATCGTGTATGATCTGTCGCGAGAGCCGAATCTCTGTTCCGCCATTTCAAGCATTTGCCCCAGGCGAGAGGCAAGCGTAAAGGTGTAGGGAGACCCCGATTCTGGTGGGCATGGGAAGGCGATGATTAAGCTGTCATGGACATTTGCCAAGGGACACCTCCTTTGTCAGATTACGCCGAGCTGAGTTGTGGGTAGCCAGCGAAGCTGCCAGCGGCGCCAAAAGACTTTGCCGAGTGCTAAAAATCGGGGGATTCCCAATCGGATTCGTGCGTTTAACATTCCTCTTGAATTACCGTAACAGTTTGTAGAAATTTTTGATCGGTAAGAATTGTTTGTTACTTGAAAAATTTACACCTTTTGGTTGAACATGTCAAACAATGATTCAAGTTTTGAGGAGATTTAGCACTTATGTTATCATTTCGTATATTTACTTCAGAACAAACGAAATTCTCTATCGTTCGGCTTGCTCGCATTGAGGTTATATGGCCTTTGCACTGGGTATTGATATCGGGTCAGCCTCATCAAAAGGGATCCTCCTCGGTGATCAAGGACTCCAGCGTTCTTTTGAGCGTCCTTCCGGGGGTGATTTTAGGCTTACTGCCGAAAAGATCAGAAAGGAATTACTTTCCCAGACCGGGAGATCAACCAGAGATATTTCCCGAGTTGTCGCTACCGGGTATGGATCAAACCTGGTGAGCTTCGCAGATGAAGTCAAGCCGGATATCGTCTGCCAGGCAAAGGGTGTTTCTTCTCTTCTCCCCTCTGTGAAAACGGTGATTGACGTCGGTGATCTTTATACAAGAGTTCTTCGCATCGATGGGGATGGAAGTGTGCACAATTTTTTATTAAGCGGAAAGTGTGCGGGAGGGAGCGGCAGAATCCTGCAAGTCATTTCCAAGGTTCTCCAGGTCAAGGTCGAGGAGATCGGTGAGTTGTCTTTAAAATCTAAAAAGAGAGTTGAGTTTAACACCGGATGTGCGGTTTTTTCGGAGTCAGAGGCGATCTCCCGGCTGTCCCAGGAAGTCACAAAAGAAGACCTTCTGGCAGGCATACACAGAGCGCTTGCGGCCCAGATCAATAGTTTGGCAGAGCGAATGGGTGTGGAACAGGATGTGGCCATGGCGGGTGGCGGAGCAAGAGATGTGGGTCTCATTCAGGCCCTAAAGGAAATCAGAGGTCACGATATTCTTGTGCCACCCAATCCCCATATGACGGTTGCGTTGGGTGCGGCGATCATCGCCATGGAATACCTGAGACGAGAAGATTGAAAAGTAGAACCAAATGATGTATATTGCACTTGGAGTCGATACTGAGTTTCATCCTGAATTTATTCCAACGTCCAAAAAATCGGTAGTCGTTAATCCTAAAATCGAAGTCCCTGATCCTGAACCGAGTTCAGGATGACATTCTTGGTTCAGAAAGGTCCGGAGGGATTACATTCGTGTGAGGGGAGGGACATGAGCGAAAAGTGGGGAAACAGGTTGAACATGGTAGAAAAATATTATAAAGATTACGGGCTGAGGGCGAAGGAGCTGAAAAAGAATGGGAAAAAGATAATCGGCTATGTTTGTTCCTTTGTCCCTATGGAAATCGTCGCAGCAGCCGGGTGTATCCCTTTTCGGGTGAGAGGCAATGTCCATGAGCCTATTACAAAAGGAGACATACTCCTGGAAACGATTGTATGCCCGTATTACCGCAGTTGCTTCGATCTGTCGGTGAAACAAAAGTACGACTTTCTCTCTGGTATGGTCATTCCCCATGGCTGTGATAGCATGGTGCGAAGCTATAGTGCTTGGAGTTATTCTCTTCCCTATTCCTATTTTCACTTTATCAATATTCCTACTGTCTGTGGGGAATCGTCGTCTGAATTCTTTGAGGCGGAGCTAAACACGTTCAGAAAAAGCCTGGAGAAGTTTGTTGGAAAGACAATTACCGATGATGACCTGACCAAGACCATTCGAGCCTATAATCAAAACAGGGATAAGGTAAGAGCCCTTTATGAATTCAGAAAGACAGATCCACCCCTCATCTCTGGAACAGAATTAACGATGGTGCTAACGGTCGGGTCAAGTTTACCCGTTGGCGAATTCAATACCTTGCTGGATCAGGTTTCGACAGAGATTGGAGAGAGAAAGAAATCTCCACTTAAGAAAGGCCCTCGAATACTGATCGACGGCGCCTGCCTCGATAATATTGAACTCATCAGGCTCGTAGAAGAAGTCGGGGGGAACGTGGTGGCCGATACCATTTGCAACGGAGCGAGGGATTATTTTCCTCGGACCGACGAAGGAGGGAATCCAATCCGTGCGCTGGCCGATCGGTATCTGGATAAGATCAATTGTCCCAAAACCTACAGGGAAAACAAGGCGGGTACGTTTGAAGGGGATATCGCCTCTCGCTTTGGTGATATCGGAACCTATGCCAGGGAGTTCAAGGTGGATGGTGCCATTCTTTATCTCTACAAATACTGTGACCCATTTGGCTTTGAAGTCCCTGCAAGAAAGGCCTGCTACAAATCCATCGATATCCCTCTTCTTCATCTTGAAGATGTTTATTCTGCGGGCACAATGAGTCAACTCAGAACGAGGATCCAGGCCTTTCTGGAAATGATCGGGTAAACGAAATTGCCATTTAACCCCCCACTTTTGTAAAATGGAAGTGAGGGAGGATGAGGAGGATTTAAGCCATGGCGGAGGAGCAAAAAGAGGCAAAACCGAAAAAGCGAATGACGGCCACGCAGGCTGCTGCTTCCGTCGGTTCCGTGGTCAAAGCATTTATCACGGATGCCATCCGAGCACGGGCAGAGGGGAGACAGAAATTAGCCTATACCTTTATCGTCTGTCATCATGAAGAGATCTTCCGGTCGATGGATGTGATTCCCATATGGACGGAGAATTTTGCGGGTGTCTGCGGCGCAAAGAGAGACGCGGAGAGGTTTTTGCAGAGGGCCGAGTCACTCGGTCTTTCCCGTTCTTTGTGTACGTACGCCCTTTGCGGGATTGGCTTTGACCAATGGAGAGAGGAATTAGGCCAAATGCCTCCCGATTCGCCCTGGGGTGGACAGCCGAGGCCTGATTTCATGATATCCAGTGGCCAGATCCTCTGTGATCCGAGGTCGAAATGGTACCAGGCTTCTCAGCAATTTATGCCGGATGTCCCGATCTACAACATAGACCTGCCCTATCCCCTGTTTCAGAGGGATCAAGATCACCGGGAAGTCTGGGGGTACTACCACAAATATATTGTCAAACAATTACGCGGACTGGTAGCTTTTCTGGAAGAGCAGACCGGAAAGAAGATGGATTATGACCGGCTGCGAGAGTTAGTTGACTTAAGTGACCGAACCTGGAATCTGATCGATGAAACCTATAGCCTTCGAAAGGCTGTGCCTTGCCCCATGGGGACCGGCGATGCCATGAACACCATGGTGCCGATCAACTTCATGATGGCCACCCCGAAGGCTTACGATTTCTTCATCGGCCTCAAAAAGGAATTGGAGGAAAAGATTGCAAAAGGAGAGGGGGAAGTCGAGGGAGAAAAATACAGACTCATGTGGGGAGGTGGGCTGCCTGCCTGGTTTGCCTTGACCGATTTCAATTACTTCAACAGCAAGGGTGCCTCGTTTCCCGCTGAAACAACCTATCGAATGATCGCTCCCCTCCACGAGATGGATATTCCTGAAACGAAGGATCCCATCGAACACCTGGCATGGAGATGGCTTGGGTATTGGACCTTCTGGTATGACAAGGCCAAGAAGAGGCCGGGATCTGAGCCCGACGTGGAACGTTTAATCAACTGGATCGAAGAATACAAGATCGATGGAATTGTAATGCATGAAGCCTTTTCGTGTCGCACCTGGCACGTCGGCCTCATCTGGCAGTTGCATCAACTGGCCAAAATATATAAACCGATCCCAGCCTATAGCATAGGGAAAGACGGAAAGAAGAAGGAAAAGGTTTACAGAGAACTTCCTTCACTGATTCTCGAAAGTGATATCATCGATATCACCTCGTATTCGGAGGTGGATACAAGAAATAAGATCGACGCCTTCATTGCAACCTTGGAATCCAATCGATTAAACAAGGCAGCCTGATCCCCCTCACCCTTTCCCTCTCCCCAACGGGGAGAGGGAGGAGTGAAGGGTGCCTCAGCCCTTGAGAGATACTATTGACGTCCTATTTTGCAGGCATTGATGTCGGTTCCACGATGACCAAGGCGGTGATCCTGAGTAAAGGGGTCATTGCTTCGATCATTGGGTCCACAGGTCCAGAGCAGCGCCGCTTGGCCAATAAGGTCATGGAAGAGGCGCTGAGTCGGGCTGCGCTTTCCTTGGAAGCGATCACCTACATTGTCTCTACAGGCTATGGGAGAATTAACGTCCCTTTTGCCGACAGGCAATTCACAGAAATCAGCTGTCACGCCAAGGGTATTGTCGGTCTTTTCCCTCATGTCAAGACAATCATCGATATCGGGGGTCAGGATATTAAGGCAATCAAAATAGACACTGCGGGCAAGACCACTGATTTTGTTATGAATGACAAGTGCGCGGCAGGGAGCGGTCGATTCATAGAAGTGATTGCCGATACCCTTGGGGTCCCTTTGGATAAAGTCGGTGACCTTTCTCTGCAAAGCAAGAATCGTGTGCAGATAAACAACATCTGTACCATATGGGCCCAGCAAGAGGTAGCAGATAGTTTGGCACAAGGTACACCCATTTCAGACCTCCTCGCAGGGGTTCATCATTCCCTTGCCGATAGGATATGCGGAATGGTCAACCGGCTAAGGGTGGAGGAGCCGGTCGTCGTAACGGGTGGAGGGGCTAAGAATAGAGGTTTGCTTAGAACTCTTTCGGAGCAATTGGGCCATGAGGTTCTGGTGCCCGAGGAACCTTTGATCACCGGAGCCCTTGGCGCAGCCTTGCTGGGAAAGGAGATTGTGGAAAAGGCCAAGCGGAACCATACTTCCCTTAAAACCAAAGAAAGAATCTTAGAGCAAATCAAGATTCTTTGATATTGCGCTTTTTTTTCTTGACAAAGAATGAATATTTGATAGACTTTTAACTCTATAAAGTTGAGTAAGAGGCAGACAGATCATGAAGGAAAGGGGGTGAGATAATAATGAGAAAAGGGTTGATCAGCATAGGGATCCTTGCAGGTTTCCTGCTCTCCATCCTGATGGTTACCGGCGTCTTTGCTGCTAAAGATGTGATCACGTTTAATGCTTCTTTTGGGAAAGTGACGTTCAACCACAAGCTGCATTCCGAGACATTGAAGATCGACTGTATGAAATGCCACCATACCTGGAAGAAGGGCGAGACCACTGGCAAATTGTGTGTTGACTGCCATAAGGCCAACGCAGAAGGAAAGACCCCCTCTGCAAAAGAGGTTTTCCATAAGGACTGCAAAGGCTGCCATGAGGAAGCGAAGAAAGCCGGCAAACCCGCTGGCCCAACAGGATGCACTCAGTGCCATGTAAAGGCAAAGTAGAAAGCTAAAATTTTCTGCTCGCTGCAGGCGGCAAAGGTAAATTGAAAAGGGGTAGTTCCAAAAAGGGACTACCCCTTTTTGCTTGACAGTAAACAAGACGATATGTTAAATATTTCAAGTACTTCCCTGTCCGTGACATCGTACCTATGGCAGGGGCAACTCTTTTTCTATAATTGCCATATTAACATAGATCAAAGGATAGTATGAAAGAAACGAAAGGTGCCGTTAACGTAAGGGAAGATGGGTTCCTCACCCTATTCTACGATTTTTTCCGTTCGCTTAAACTCACCATCACTCTCCTTATTCTTCTTGCCAGCCTTTCCATCATCGGTACGCTGATTACCCAGAACGCCACCCGTGCAGAATATCTTCAGCGATACGGGATACGTCTTTATGAGGTGTTGAACTTTTTCAACCTCTTTGATATGTACCACTCATGGTGGTTTAGCGCCATCCTTTTGCTCTTGGTGATCAATTTGATTACCTGCTCTGTCCAACGCCTTCCTGGCATCTTCAGTCAGATCTCGCATGGGTCGGGAGAGTTGGAAGATCGGATGCTCAACGCGATTCCCTATGTGGAGAAGATCCAAGTTCCGAATCCAACAAACAGGGAGGAGAATATCCAATCTTCCTTGAAGCGATGGTTTAGGAACTGGGGACGGATCGAGACAGAAAGAACCGTTACTCTTTTCTCAGAAAAAGGAAAATTCTCCAGATTGGGGGTGCCCATCACCCATTTAAGCATTCTGATCATCCTGACCGGAGGGATCGTGGGCTCCGTTTATGGATTCAAAGGCCATGTCGAGATCTTAAAAGGTGAGACTGTGGATCGGATCTTTTTAGGGGCAAGAGACGAAGAAATCCCAAAGCCCCTTGATTTTTCTGTGCGGTGTGATGATTTCAAAGTTACGTATTATGATCCTCCCGGAAAAGAGAAACACGTAAAGGAATATACGAGTTTCCTCACCATTCTCAAAAATGGGAAAGAGGTTTTGAAGAAAGCCGTCCAGGTCAATCATCCGCTTCACTATAAGGGTTTAGCTTTCTATCAGGCGAATTATGGGACCATCCACGATTTCACATTGGGGGTTCAGTGGAGGAATAAAAAGGAGAAGGCAACTTTTAAGGTCCCTGAAGGCGCTACCGTTACGGTCCCGAATTCCAATGGTTTGATCCGGATCCTGCAATATGCTCCCCAAATCCACAACTTTGGAGAAGGGGTTCAGGTGGTCTTGTTCGAGCCCAACCAGGAACCCCGGACCTTTTGGTTGTTGAAAGCCTTTCCAAAATTCGATGAACAGAGAAAGGACGATTTCATCCTCAGCTTTGAAGGGGATTCTCCGAGGGAATATACAGGACTTTCGGTGACGAAAGACCCGGGGGTCTGGGTGGTCTGGATCGGGTGTGGCCTGATGATTTTCGGCTTCATTGTCTCCTTCTTCTTTTCCCATCAGAGGGTTTGGGTAAGAATTCCCAAAAGCTCCGGAGGGGAGATTGTTCTGGCTGGCTCCGCTAACAAGAACCGGGTGGGCTTTGAAAAGACCTTTGGTGAATTGGTGGAGGGAGTCCGTAAGAGAAGTTCGGAGTCGAGAGTTCGGGGTTAAGAGTTATCAATTTACTGTGAAATGACGAATCACGGAGGGTCGTTGAAAAAGAAAAAAGTTCGCTCCATTGTCATCACGGGTTATGGCACTAATTGTGAAATGGAAATGGCCCACGCCTGCCGCTTAGCGGGATCAGAGGTTGTGGATATCGTTCACATCAACGAGTTGATCCGTGGGGAAAAGAGCTTTGATGATTACCACTTTCTCAACCTGCCAGGTGGTTTCTTAGATGGAGATGACTTAGGTGCGGCCAAAGCCGGGGCGAATCGCATCCAATATGCTAAGGTATCCGGGAAAGAAGAAAGGCTTTATGATCAACTCCTTCGTTTCATTCATGAAGGGAAAATGATCCTGGGAGTTTGTAACGGTTTTCAATTGATGGTGAAGTTGGGGCTCATCCCAAGCCTTGAGGACGGTCATGGGGACCAGGAAGTAACGCTCACCTTCAATGATTCGGGAAGGTTTGAGGATCGATGGGTCTATCTGAAAATCAATCCCAAATCTCCGTGTCTTTTTACAAAGGGGATGAAAGGTGTTTATCTTCCTATCCGCCATGGAGAAGGGAAGTTTATTCCCGAGGATGAAGCGGTGCAAGGTGAGCTGAAAAGGAGAGGGTTGATCGCACTCCAATATTCGAACGAGACCTATCGGAAACCTGTCATGGAGTACCCCCTCAACCCAAATGGCTCGATCGATGCAGTGGCTGGGATCTGCGATGAGACAGGACGACTTCTGGGGATGATGCCTCACCCTGAAGCCTATCTTCATCGAACCAATCATCCGCGCTGGACGAGAGACGAGTTGCCTGAAGAAGGAAAGGGTCTTGCCTTTTTCAGAAATGCGGTGCAATATATTCGGAACCATCTACTTTAACCCCTATCCCTTTCCCTCTTCCGCGGGGCGAGAGGGGGAGGATGGGACTGAAGGGAGGAACTATGAACAAGGCTGAACTGATTACGAAGGTCTCAGAGAAGGCGAATGTGACACAGAAGGTTGCCAAGGTCATTGTCGACACCCTTTTCGACGGGATGAAGGAGAGTCTGGAGAAGGGAGAACGAATCGAGATCCGAGGATTTGGAAGCTTTGTGGTGAGAAACTACGGGGGCTACAAAGGCCGAAACCCAAAGACCGGGGAAATCGTGGATGTTCCTCCGAAGAAACTCCCTTTCTTTAAGGTCGGAAAAGAATTGAAAGAGATGGTGAACACAGGTGGGGCCTAAGGCACTGCTCAATGAAAATCGTAAATTTAAAAATGCAAAATGAATAAAACTATTCAAAATTTTGCGATTTAAGATTTACATTTTGCAACGCGCCGTTTATAAATTCTTCCAATGTCGTTTCTGTATCTCCTTCAATTGAAGGAGGAATTTTTCCATTTCGGGATATTTGGCCTTCTCCTCTTCCAGCAGGTCTGTCTTATCAAGGGGCAGGCCCTGAGAAAGTTCTTCTATCACGGCCTTCACAGACCGCCACTCAGCGGCAACATTGTACCCGCCCTCAAGCGTGAACGCCAATTTTCCTTGAGCGGTAGCCGCTGCGATCTCCATTAGGATTTGAGTCATCCTTGCGAATCCCCTCTCCGTCACCTCCATTCCGCCCAATGGATCGTTGTAATGCGTATCGAACCCGGCTGAGACCAGAATTAATTGTGGTTGATATTCGAGGGCAGTGGGCTTCAAGATCTTTTCAAACAGGATTCCATATTCCGCATCGCCAGCTCCGGGCGAAAGAGGGACGTTGACGGTGAATCCCTCTCCCCGGCCCCTTCCAACCTCTGTCGCCGCCCCTGTTCCCGGATAGAAGCCGTAGCGATGAGTGGAGAAGTAGAGGACCCGCGGGTCTTCGTAAAAGGAGTTCTGCGTGCCGTTTCCGTGGTGGACATCCCAGTCCACGATCAGGATTTTCTGGAGACGGAAATTTTTGAGCGCGTAGTGTGCTCCGATCGCCACGTTGTTGAACAGGCAGAATCCCATGGCCCTATCCCGCTCCGCGTGATGACCGGGAGGTCGCACGAGTGCAAATCCGTTATCCAATTTCCCCTGCATCACGACCTTGATTAGCTCCAGGAAGCCTCCGGCGGCCAGAAGCGCGGCTTCATACGACTTTGCACAGGTAGAGGTGTCTGGATCGAGCCGGACATAAGGTTTGCCCGCAGTCGAGGCGATCAGGTCGATGTAGGCGGGGGAGTGAACCATCTCCAACTCCTCGCGGGTGGCAGGTCGGGGTTTCACCTTCGCGAGGACCCGACCTTTCATCTCCTCCTCCTCGATTCCTTGATAAATCTCCCGGAGTCGCTCTGGGCTCTCCGGATGACCAGGGTCCATCACGTGCTCCAGATATCTTCGATCCTTGACAACCCCCGTTCGATTCATCTAACCTCCTCAGGCCGCTCACAAAGGATGCGTTTCTCACCTCATTGAAATTAGCCTATCTTTTTTGTTTATCCTTGTCAACCCTTGCCCGTCTCTCATCCCGTGGAAAACATTCAGCAGATGAATGGCACCGGGGAAAAAATTCTTTACTCAAGAGGGGGTTTTTCTTGACTTTTCGACATGAGACTGAATAGAATGTTTCAAGAGAGAAGAATGAATATTCGGAAGCTTGAAGATCTTCTAAAGAAAGTGAAATCAGGGAAGGCTACGCTTGATGAGGCTAAGGCACAATTGAAATCGCTTCCGTTTGAAGACTTAGGGTTCAGCAGGATCGATCATCACCGCAGCCTTCGGAAAGGTTTTCCGGAAGTGATCTGGGGAGAAGGAAAGACCTCGGGGCAAATTCTTTCCATTACGAAACGGCTAAAGGCGAAAGGGCAGAATATTCTCATCACTCGGTTGGAAGAGAGAAAGGCCAGGGCAATACAAAAAGCTTTCCCAAAGAGCCGCTATTATCCGAATTCCAAAGTACTGACCTATCTCACGCATCCCATCCTGTCCGAAGGGAAGGGGACGATTCTGGTCATCAGCGCAGGAACGACCGATATCCCTGTAGCTGAGGAGGCCGCGATCACGGCGCAATTCATGGGAAATCGAGTGGAAACCCTTTACGATGTCGGTGTTGCGGGGATTCACCGACTCCTTTCTGAAAGACAGAAATTGGAAGCGGCGCGAGTCCTCATTGTCGTGGCTGGAATGGAAGGGGCTTTGCCCAGCGTCGTCGGAGGGTTGGTGGACCGGCCGGTGATTGCCGTCCCTACCAGTGTTGGCTACGGGACAAGTTTTGGGGGGATCACGGCGCTGCTGGCCATGCTGAATTCATGCGCCTCGGGTGTCGCAGTGGTCAACATCGATAACGGATTTGGGGCTGGCTACATGGCCAGCCTGATCAATCGAATCTAAACGCTATCCGCTCAGCCAATTTCTCTCCCCGAAGGCAGAAGGAAAAGTCTAAAAGGGTGACGGGGAAAGGACGTCATGAATTGGATCAAGCTGGTCAATGAAGGAATACCTTTCTTGCTTCTCATCGGCCTGGCTTTCATTCTTTACCGAGGACTCAGGAGAAACCAGACCCTCCTCTCGGAAAGAGAAGAGCTGTTAAAACGTTATATCCTGTTTCGTGGGGACAGACAGGTCCGTTTGAAGATTTACGGAGGGGATGAAAAGATATATATGGACCTCCTCAAAAACATTTCGAGCAGCTGGAAAAACTTCAAAAGGGCATACGATCAGTGCCTTCTTTCGTTGGCTCAGAATACAACGAAGACCAAACGCTTTTTGCAACTCATCACGCTGGGACTTTTGATCAACACGGCAAGGCTTTTTATTTTTGAAGATTACTATTTTTTTGGCTTGGACGCACACTTCTTCTATACAACAGCAAGGGAAGTATCCAACTATGTCCTTGTCATATTGAGCTTCTTTTTGCTGAGAAACCAGACTCAGACGTTCCTTACCCTGAAAGGGGAGGTCGTCAAGATGGATCGTGAGATCCTTTTCTTTCCGAACAATATAGACAATCAGGAAGAACATGAGGGTCTTTTTAATGAATTTGATCCCCTTGAGACAAGAGGCGTGAACGATGGGAAAAAAGATCAGGATCCACGTGAGTGACGTAGAGATCGAAGCCGAACTGAACGAGGCGAAGACATCTCAACGGATCTGGGAGGCTCTCCCGATTGACGGAAAGGTCAATCTCTGGGGTGAAGAGATTTACTTTGCCATTCCAGTGAAGACCGGGTTGGAGACGGGATCAAGAGAGATCGTCTCAGCGGGAGAATTGGGGTATTGGCCAACCGGACATGCCTTCTGCATCTTCTTTGGCCCCACCCCGGCAAGCAAGGCTGACGAGATTCGAGCTGCCAGCGCAGTCAACATCATTGGAAAGGTGCTATCTGACCCTAAGGTCTTCCTGAAGGTAAAAGAGGGAGCCAAAATCACCTTGGAAAAAGTCTAGCCACCCGCCGCCTGGTACGCAGGAGCTCCACACTCTATCTCTTCCTACCACGATGCCACAAGACGGCTACAAACTGGGCAAGGATCCCCCCTGCTGTATCGATGGCCACATCCATGAAGGATGCCGTCCGCGTTGGAACAAAGGATTGGTGAAACTCATCCCCGGCAGCCCAGAGGACCACTACGATGAGGGCGAAAAAAGACCATCGCCAGTTCCACGACGAAACCGAGTCGCCGCGAAAAGTGCGGAACAATAAAAGACCTAAAATGAAATACTCAGTGACATGTGCGGCCTTTCTGATCAACACATGTATGAAAACCATTTCCTGAGATGCGATTTTGAGCACCAAAAAACGCAGCAACATTTCTATCCAGGAAAAGGTGTTTTGTGAGGAGAATGTATCCGTGGACATCCAAAAAATAAAGCACATCCAAAGGACTACGGGAAGCCAATACTTGGCGAAATTTCGATTGAAGATCATCCTAACTTTTACACCTTTCGGACAGGCGCGCTTCTTAATATTGTGTGCGTTACTGGAAGCGATATAAAGAATTATATCATATCCCATGGTTGACGGGGAACTTCAATACGCCCTCGTGTAGGGCGTCCAACACTTCTTTACATTATTTGTCAAGCCGTTATTTCCGCCCCGTATCCCGATGCGGGTCTCCGCGGAGGGTCGCTCCGACAAGTACGGGGTAAACTCCAGCCGGGCGACTGAAGGGAGGCGGAGTGAGCCGATGCGAGCGAGCACATCGAGCCCTTTCAAGACCTTTTGGATGCCGGATCGAGTCCGGCATGACGGAAAAGTGCATTTATAAACAGACCGTAACGAAGGAGAGTATCATTTGAATCCATCCGATTCCGTGAAAATCTACGACACCACACTCCGCGATGGCTCGCAGGCAGAAGACATTTCTTTTTCTGTTGAGGATAAAGTTCGAATCGCTCAAAAGCTGGATGAATTGGGTGTCCACTACATCGAAGGGGGATGGCCTGGCTCCAACCCAAAGGACCTTCAGTTCTTTCAGGAGATCAAATCGGTTCCCCTTTCTTTTGCGAAGATCGTCGCATTCGGAAGCACCTGTCGAGCAGGAATTCTGCCAAAAGATGATGCAAACATCCGGGCCCTGGTCGAGGCTGGCACGAAGGTGGTGACGATCGTGGGGAAGTCCTGGGATATCCATCCCCTTGAGGCGCTAAGAATTACTCTTGATCAGAATCT
>DATHCH010000173.1:0-9240 GCA_035319625.1 Thermodesulfobacteriota bacterium | reverse complement strand
TGGCTTAAGGCAGATCAGCAGACTCTTCTCAAGAGAATTCAAAAGGATCGAGGATCCTCAACCCGAAGACCAACCTTGACAGGAAAAGGTACGTTGGAAGAGATAGAAGAAACCATATCCCAACGGGAGCCGTTTTACGAGAAGGCTTCGGAAATTCAAATCGATACCTCTATGTTGGCTGTGGACGCGGTTGTTGAAACTATTTTAACCGTCCTTAAAGAGAGGGAGGGGAGGATTTAATATGGCAGGCAATTCATTTGGAACGGTTTTCAGAATCACCACGTGGGGGGAATCCCACGGCGAGGCCCTGGGAGTGGTGATCGATGGTTGTCCGCCCCGGTTGGATCTTTCAAACGGAGACATTCAGAAGGAGCTTGATCGAAGAAGACCCGGGCTGGGCAAGGCATCAAGCCGTCGAAAGGAGAGAGACAGGGTGGAGATTCTTTCCGGAGTATTCGAGGGAAAGACGACAGGAACGCCCATCTCCCTTGTCATCAGAAATGAAGACGTTGATTCCAGTTCGTACGAAGAATGGAAGGACGTCTTCCGACCCGGTCAAGCTGATTTCACCTATCAGGCCAAGTACGGAATCCGAGATTTTCGAGGTGGAGGGAGGGCTTCTGCAAGAGAGACTGTGGGAAGGGTGGCTGCAGGGGCGGTGGCCAAGAAGATTTTGGAGAAAGAAAAGATAGAGATTCTGGCCTATACCATTGAGCTTGGGGGAATTCGAACAGAAACGATAGATTATAAGGAAATCGAAAGAAATGGTTTGCGCTGCCCAGATCGGAGAGCCGCTGCGGCAATGGAAAGCAAGATTGAGGAGGCCAAAGCACGAGGGGATACGTTAGGCGGTATCGTGGAGGTGCTTGCCCGAGGCTGCCCTCCAGGATTGGGAGAGCCGGTATTCGATAAATTGGAAGCTGATCTTGCCAAGGCGTTGATGAGCATCGGTGCGGTGCGGGGCGTGGAGGTTGGCGTGGGGTTCGGCGTAGCCCGTTTGTTTGGATCAGAATGCAATGACCCCATTGGACCAAAGGGATTCGAAAAAAATGACGCCGGTGGGATTTTGGGTGGAATATCCAATGGAGCGGATATTATGCTGCGGGCGGCCGTAAAGCCGATTCCTTCCATCGGCCTGGAGCAAAGGACAATCAGTCAGGCGATGCGGGGCGTCTCACTCCGGATAAAAGGCCGGCACGATATCTCGGCTATTCCGAGGATCAACCCGGTCTGCGAAGCCATGGTGGCTCTTGTCCTGGCCGATCATTGGCTCAGACAGAAAGCCATGAATCTGCCTTCTCTTAAGAAGGTTGATAGGAGAACTTAGTTTACACTTTTCTTATTTTCCGCCTTGTCGAAAAATAATTCCACAATTCCGTCGCTGAGGCAGAACCTGTTCGGCGTATCCTCCGCCTCCAAAATAATAGTTCTGTCCATGATCTTCTTCACGATAAAGGACTGCCCGGTCAGCTTATCCCTGAATTTATCTCCTTCTGCGATTGACATAGGCAATGACCTCTTTGATTGAGAATCTTTTTGTTCCCCCTTTAACACAGCAATTTCGATGCCAAGAGGTTTTAATTCATATAACGGATTGATATTTAATGGTTTCCGAAGAAAAATAAGATTTCGCAGAGACAAAATTTATGCGCTTTTTTGGACATTTTACGCCGGTGATTCCCGATGCTATATTTTCGACCATGTCCCGTCAGGAGAATGTGATTATTGAGGATGCACGAATAGGGGATCTTGCAGCTTTTTGAAATTTTTTGTGGAAGTTGTGTGGCTATAACCGAATCTGAGACTTCCTGGAGACCCGCATGATCGTTGTGAATATTTTTCTCAAATCTCCTTCCTTCAAAGGTCCCTTGTTTTTTCGTTTTAGCCTATCTAAAATTTCTTTTTCCCTCTCGGCATCATAGATCTTCTTCCCGATCCCCTTTTTAATTTTTCCTATCTCCAGGCTGATCCGGAACCGGCGATTGAGAAGGGTCAGCAATTTTTGGTCGAGGAGATCCAAATTCCTCCTGTTTTTTCTCAATTTCTGAGAAATATCGGGTTGGACCTTCTTTCTCATTGTTTAGCCTCTTTTCAATTCAATCGAGATTCCCAGACCCATCCTTCCCTATTGCTGAAGAAGGACCTCCGTGCTATATTTCATCCGATGACACCCAAACCTTGCCACGCTTACTACTATGGAGGACTTCCGGTAAAAGGATCGAGACGCAAGGGACGGATGCGCGTTGAAGAGAATAAGCTCTATTTCGTGGTCCCTGCGGGGAATGAGAATGAACGTATCAATCTCGAGATTCCCTTCTCAAGGATGCAGAAGATCGTGCTCACCCGTGATAATTATTACGGCACCGATACGGTGATTTTCAATCTGACCTTCCACGATCAAACGAATCAACCCTTCACACTAAGATTTGCCCCGATCTTTTTTATACCCAGAAGAAGAATTGCCTACCAGAAGCTGTGGTATGATTATTTAGCCAAAGTCATCAGTTCTTTGGGAAGCGCTTCTCCCCTCCCCACCAAATAATCTTTATATTCCTCATAGTTCGGCTGCACCCAGATCGGCGTCCCGAAGACTTCGTGCATCATAATGTTGAAAGCTACTTTGGTGATGTAGTATCGATGATGGTGCCTCAAGATGGGATTGGGTGAAAACATCTTGAGCATTTCTCTGGGCCGCCAATAATAGCGCCTCATGATGTCCCGGTAGATGAAGTTAAGCTGTTCCAGATCATCCACTTCTTGGGCTGACATGACCGCATGAAGGTAGTCGTAATTCCGATAATCCCAATCTTTGATCCTTTCCAACTCCTTCATTTGGTAAAAGAGTGGGGTTCCAGGAAGAGGTGTGATGAGATTCAAGCCGAAGTGGTCCACATATTTTCCGAAGAATTTGAAAAATTCGTTCCGGTCCTGTTCTGTCTCGTTCCAGTGCCCGATGAGGAGGGTGGCCATCACCATGAGCTTATGTTTTTTCAGAAGCTCCATTGCCTTCACAGCCTGTTCCGTGGTCTGATGCTTTTTGATGTCTTTGAGAACGGAATCGGAATGGTATTCGAGTCCCATCATAAATTGATAGACCCCGGCCTCCCGAAAACCGTCCAGGAGATCTTCATCCCGAATGACGAGGTCCGCCCTGGATTGCAGCCAGAAGTGCTGATTGGTCTTTCGCTTGAGCATCTCCTCAATGAAGCCTATCCCTTGCTCGCGCTGGACATTGAAGGTATTGTCACCCACGTAGAAAATATCACGGTGATATTTCTCTTTGAGGAACTCAAGCTCGTCAGCGATCAGTCTTGGACTCCTTTTCCTCCATGTCTTCTTATAAAAAGCCGATTCCGAGCAGAAGGTGCAATCCCAAAGACATCCTCTTGAAAAATTGACTACAAGACCTCTCTTCCCTTCCGACGGAAGAGTCACAAAAGGGTGGTCCATCTTGGCGAGATGATAGGCGGGCATCGGAAGGGTGTCAAGATCTTCGATGAAAGGACGGTCTCCGGTGTAGACGAATTCGGCTTTTTTATTGAGATAAGCAAGGCCCAAGACTTTGGAGAGATCTTCCTTCTTCTGAACGGCGTGGAGAAATTCCGTCACCGTGAGTTCTCCTTCTCCCACGCAGATATAATCGATAGCGGGACAATCCCGGAGTGTCTCTTCGGCCATAAAGGAAGGGTGTTCCCCTCCCATGATGACGATCGTCTTCGGATTAGCCGCTTTGATCAAATTGGCCGCGTTCATCCCGTCATAGACGAAGGCTGTGCAAATGGCAGAGATGCCTACGACCTCGGGTTTTTCTCTCCGAATCTTCTCCTCAAGATCCCTCCAAGGGTTTTCGTTAAGGGTGCAATCCATATATTCAATGTCCAATTGCTCCCTTTCTAAATAGGCCAATATTTGGAGACATCCTGGTGATGGAGTCCAGGCTCGAAGAATGGTCCAGATTTTATGGGGAGGATCAACCAATAGAAATCGCATCGATAGTATCTTTATCTCGCCAGCTATTCATCCCTCTCCCCCTCGGGGAGAGGGGGAGGGTGAGGGGGCTCATTTGGAATTTGCGGCGAGTTGTCGTTTAACCATGCGCTTGATAAACCATCTAAACAAAGGGAACCGGAAGAGAAGATGGAATCGCGGAATCTCAAAGATCTCCCCTGAAACGAGTTTTTCAGAAAAGTTTTTGACTCTTTGGGCTGCCCGTTCCACTTCTTCTTTTTTCACCACCGCTACCTTCTCGAAGAAGGTTTCGCAATAACGGCAGCTTGAACAAGACATCTGATTACAATTCTTATCCTTAAAATGTTCGATGAAGCCTTCCAGTTTCTTGTTATCCAGCTGAATCAAGTCCCTCACTTCCAGGTCGAAGACCTTTTCCAGTTCAGAGATCTTCATGATGTTTACATGTTTGGGCTGGATAAAATATTCCATATGAATCGGGGTGAAAGCCCCTTTTCTGGGGAGCGTGAAAAGGTCCAGAATATTTCCGTCATAGCGGCGGTTTTCATAGACCCTGACGTTTTCAAGGAGAAGAGGGGTTCGTTTAAATCGCTCTGTGATTTTGAAATGCTCGTATCCGATGGCCTCATAGTGATGGATATCTTCTGGCCGTATCCATGGAGATTTCAGCAGTTCTACCGGGTCCGTCAGTTTTCGGTATAAGCAGAGATATCCCGGATATTGGAGGTAGCAGGCATGGTCTTCTTCGCCACTCCTGGAGGCATGGCCGTCGTGATTGACATGCTCGTAATTATAAGGACACTGCCAGAGGCAGATATTATTCAGGATCAACTCCAAATTGCACTTCACGGCCTTCCGGATCGCCTCAAGGGTTTTGAACTCGCGGTTAATATGCTCGTCGACAATGATTTCTTCCACGCCCATGTCTTCGTATTGAAGGGCTTTTCTCACGGTATTGACCCGTGCGGTGGTGGAGACTTTGATTTTGAGGCGGGGGAACCGTGTTCTCACAAGTTCGATCAGGTAGGGAAGGCCGATGGTCACCTCATCCGCGCCAGAATGATCGATCCATTCCAGAAGCTCGACGAGCTGTGCGTAGCCTTTTTTCGAGTATTCGAGATTTCCTAAGCAGGGGGCATTGAGAAGATAGCTGAATTCGAATCCCCGTTCATGGCACGCCTTGATATAAGCCACGATATCGGCTCGTTTGATCTGGGGAAGGACAAAACCGGGTCTCGCCCCGCCGACAATATCAAAAGGGAGCTTGCCGAAGAGAGCATCTACGGATGTCCCTTTCACTGCATCCAGGAATGCAATATCCCAGTTGGCTCCAACCCGTAATTTCATATGGATTAAAAGTAACACGGAGGGGAATACGTTTCAAGAGAAGGGACCCCGGTCCATCCCTTGAAACGTTGTAGTTCACATCACTCGACCTTGACCTTGATCTCTCTCTTCTGGGTCCCCTCAGATTTCGGAAGGATGACTGTCAAGACTCCGTTTTTATACGAGGCACTGATCTTTTCGCTCTGGACTTCCGCCGGTAGAGGGATTGAGCGGATAAAGGTTCCATAACTTCTTTCAATAAGGTGGTAATCCGCTTCTTTCTCTTCTGCTTCCTGCTTTTTCTCCCCTTTGATAAAGAGGGTTCCCTCGCTGAGTGAGACATCAATGTCTTTGGGATCCATACCTGGGATTTCAACATTTACCACCAGTTCACTCTCTGTCTCTGCCACATCAATCGCCGGCTGCCATTCCTCTTCCTCAGCAAGCCAGCTTATCTTGGGTCTTCCAAACAGGAAGGTATCCCAGAGCCTGTCCATCTCGCTCCTTGCTTTTTCTATATCTTTAAAAGGGTTCGTGTTCATCAACTCCCATGCCATATTCCTTCACCTCTTTTCTCCACCCCGTTAGAAATGGTGGCGCGCTGGAATTCCCAACGGGGTTCACCCAAAAAATAGTTTTCGTTCCGTAGGTTGTCAAGCTCTGTAACCGGCACGTGCCCCGCAAGCCCCGTCTTGTAGACAGGGTCCCTGCCCACCGGCAGGCAGGAGGGGGCACAATATAAACAATAATTTCCTTTCTGGAAAGCCCCGCCCTGCGGGTGGGGGCTTCAAACCTTTCTCGACAAAAAAGGCGCCGCATGGGCGCCTTTTCCATCCATCAAAGGTTGCACAGAAACTTAATCAACTTTTATCTTGATTTCTTTCTTCTTGGCCTCTTCAGACTTGGGAAGGGTGATCTTCAGAATTCCGTTCTTGTACGAGGCGCTGATCTTGTCGCTCCGGACTTCCGTTGGAAGTTGAATGGAGCGGGTAAAGGCTCCATAACTTCTTTCAACGAGGTGATAATCCGCTTCTTTCTCTTCCCTTTCCTGTTTCTTTTCGCCTTTGATGGTGAGCATCCCGTCGGAAAGAGACATATCGATGTCTTTGGCATCCATTCCAGGCACTTCAGCTTTTACCACCACCTCGTTCTTTGTCTCCGCGACATCGAGAGAAGGAAGCCATTCCCCGCCTTCCTCGGTTCTTTTTCTTAATCCACCCTCTAAGAAAGAGTCCCAGAATCGGTCCATATCCCTCCTCATCCTCTCAAATTCCCTAAAAGGGGCCAACTCCCTGAAGGGCTTCCAAGTAGTTAATTCCCATGCCATAATTCATCACTCCTTTCTTCTAATTTCTGTAGAAAAAATAATTACGGCTTTTGAATTTGTCAAGTGCTCTTGTACACTAAATGTCCCTGGAAAAAATCAAAAAGTTCCTGACATGAAAAGAGCGGATGACAGCAGATAAAGCAAATGGCAACTTTTTAATTCTGTTGTCATTCGTTCCATTCGGATCAATTGCATATAAAAAAAATTCCTTGAAACTGAAATTTTTTTTGTTATGATGAAAATATATACCTTGGAAAGGAGGAGCGATATGGCGTACACGGGAAAAGACTACAACAAGCTCATCGGGATGGAAGGGTTTAGCGAGACCTTATTGAAAAATCATTTTACTCTCTATCAGGGGTATGTGACCAATACCAATAAGGTCCTGGATTCCCTTTCTGAAATGGCAAAGGGAGGGAAGATCGGGACCCCTGAATATGCTGAATTGAAGCGCCGGTGTGGCTGGGAGTTTAACGGCATGCGGCTTCATGAGCTCTACTTCGAGAATTTAGGGGGTAAGGGAGCGCTGAATAAGTCGGGTAAGCTCGGGAAGAAGTTGGCTGAAGAATTTGGAAGCTATGAGAATTGGGAGGCCGATTTTAAAGGAGTCGGCGCGATACGGGGCATCGGATGGGCTATCCTTTACCAGGACGCTGTAAGCGGGAAATTGATCAACCAGTGGATCAACGAACATGATGTCGGTCATCCCGCAGGCTGCAATCCGCTATTGATCATGGATGTCTTCGAACACGCCTTTATGACCGATTATGGGTTGAAAAGAGCTGATTATATTGCAGCCTTCTTTAAAAACATCAAATGGGAGGCCGCGGAAGGCCGACTGAAGTAAAGAGACCGTGTCGCAATTCGAATGGAAGTAGGTGAAAACGGGACAGACAGCCGGACTCCAAAGTTTTAGAATGCGGTCTTTTAGGAATGCCTAACCGGTGCTTGTGGGAAATAGAGCCATCTCAAGGATATGGAACTTCTGAATCTCACATATAAAAGGATACCGCTCTAAAACTTTGGGAAGCGAGGCCGCTTCCCGGCAAGCCGCCCAACATCCCCAGCCGTCTCTTCTGTCTTGTTTGGAACCGGTTTTTATTATTACGACACAGTCTCTGGAAGAGAGAAGCGAGGGAATTAGCGACGCCTCGTTTTTTGGCTTTCTTTAAATTTCCTCAATCTCTCGGCGGCTTGTTCGAGGGTTTCCATTCTTTTGGGAAAGCAGAACCGAACTTTTGTCGTTCCCAAAGAAGAACGACTGTAGAAGCTGCTGCCCGGCACAGTGGCTACGCCGAATTTCTCTACCAAGTGTAAAGCAAAGGCCACATCATCTGAAAAGCCAAAGTGGCTTACATCCGTCATAATGTAATAGGCGCCATGGGGACGGTAGATACGAAATCCGGTTTCTTCTAAGACCTTAGAGAAAAACTCCCTCCTCTTCTCATATTCTCCTGCCAGTGTCCGGTAGTAACTTCGATCCATCTGCAGGGCAGCTGCTGCGGCCTCCTGAAGAGGGTGCGGTGCTCCTACGGTCAAGAAATCATGAACCTTTCGGATGGACGAGGTCAGCGAAGAAGGAGCAATGGCCCAGCCCACGCGCCATCCTGTGAGACTATAGGTCTTGGAGATGGAGTTGATGGTGATGGTTTGATCTCGCATGCCGGGCAGAGAGGCAATGCTGATATGTTCGGCTCCGTCGTAGAGAATATGCTCGTAAATCTCATCGGTCACAGCCACAGCGCCCCATTTCAGGCAAAGGTCGGCAATGAATTGCAATTCCTCACGGGAGAAGACTTTGCCGGTGGGGTTATTGGGTGTGTTGATCACGATTGCCCTTGTCTTGTTATTGAAGACTCTCTTAAGCTCCTGCTCGTCAAAATGCCAATCCGGCTCATGGAGGGTGACAAATCGCGGCCTTGCATCGCATAGGATGGTATCCGGGCCATAGTTCTCGTAAAAAGGCTCGAACACAATCACCTCTTCGCCAGAGTTGACGATGGCCATCAGAGAAGAGATCATGGCCTCCGTTGATCCGCAACAAACCGTGATCTCTCTTTCAGGATCTATGCTGACGCCATTATACCAGGCAAATTTTTCAGCAATGCCTTGACGAAGATTTGGCTCTCCCCAGGTAATGGCATACTGGTTCAAATCTGCGCGAATGGCTTTCACCGCCGCTTCCTTAATCTCTTCTGGCGCCGGAAAATCAGGGAATCCTTGAGCCAGGTTCACACCCTCATGCTTGAGACAGATGCGGGTCATTTCCCGAATGACGGATTCAGTGAACTTTACTGCCCGTTCGGAAGAGGGATCTTTGATCATCGTCCGTACCCATAAACCCAATGATAAACGGCTTAATTATATATGAAGGACCACGAGTTTCGTCAAGAGATTATCAGAAGGAAATATCTTTGAGCTGAAAAGTAATCGGCACGATTACCCAGCAAGAGATGGGAGTTTTTCCTTTCGTGGCAGGGATAAATCTCCATTTCTTCACTGTGTCGAGAGCGGATTGGTCAAGCATGCCAAAGCCGCAAGACTCTTTGAGCTCGATCTCACCTGCCCGACCATCGGGAAGAACCTCCACCTTCAATCGGACTGTTCCTTGGTATCCT
>DATHCH010000172.1:0-9859 GCA_035319625.1 Thermodesulfobacteriota bacterium | reverse complement strand
GGGCACCTTCTCCATTTACCTCGATCATCGCCATATCCACCCAGTCATCAACCGCCTGGTGCTCGGTATTATGACCGCCGCGCTGTTAGTCAGCTCAGCCCTCCTCTGGAGCATGAAAGCACCGCCTATGATCGGTGGTGTTTCAGCACTTGGCGGTGCCGGTTACATAGTTGGGGCTTATCTCGGCTGGCACCTGCTGCGCACCATCAGGAAGACCGGCGACATTGACTTCAAGGAATAGGATGCATCTTATGCTAGTAATGAACTGGCGCAAGCGATTGATGAATTTATCTCTGTCCGTAACGAAAAGGGACCCCATTTGAATGGACTAAGCGTTATGTGAAATCAATCCACTCTAAATATAAATACGCTCACTTACATAATTAGATGCCAGCAAGCATTCATTTGGGTAAGGGGCAGGCTGTCTCGGCAGCGAGGTACGGTACAAAACTCTTTTTTCTTCATCGTCGCCTCAGAATTGCAGGTGAAGGCGATAACCGAGTGGGCTACGGGACCGGCTTTTACAGCCCGTTAATTGCGGTATTGCAAAAGTTCTTATTTCTGCTATGAATCTTCTGTTTCCAACACTTCAAAAAAGCGAGGATTTGATCTCCATATGTTCACCCCGGATACGTGATTTCAACCCGTAATCTGCAACCCAAGATATCATCGTTGATCAATGATTAGTAGGTGCAATCGCCACCGGAAGTAGGGTTCCGTGGAGCTACGTTCCAAACTTGACCTGATTACCCTCCTCTTTGATTCCTCTTTGGGGTTAGGTATCTGCAATCATATCTTCCTATCCTCCATCTCTCCACGAGCGGTAAATAGTGACCTGATCTCCCCAATGAGGGATATCGCCATTTTCAGGCGTGGCTCTGTCGATTATGGTTTGAAATCAATATTTCGATCTGAATAAAATTTATTCGGAATTGAGTAAATAGGGGAGTGATCTTACTGATTACCAACAGAAGTCATCTGGTTTTTAGAGCCTATCCATGAACTCATGACCTGCCTGAGTATCTTTCGGTGGAATATTGGGGTCGTTTGTCCGAAGATTGCTTCCTGAACTCAACAAGTCGAGGATCCATATCGCTATACCAGATTTCAAGTGATAATCCTTAAAAGATAATTTTCACAATTTCATTTTTGGTCTTGACAAAAAATCATAGACTGATATGAAGAGAAAGGGAGCTTGCAAATTCGGTTGGGTCTTTGAATCCATTGGGTCCAAATGGTTCCTAAATCGATATAGAGCACGAATTGATTGGCCCCATGAGTAAAATATTTAACCTTATCAAAGAAAGGAGGGTACTTATGAAAAGGCGGCTTTTTCTTAGTTGTGTTTCTCTGATCATAGTGCTTTTATTAATCACACCATGTTGGGGATTAGACCAGATTGTTGAGAAAAAAGCCTTCTCCCTAAAAGAATTTACTCTTGTAAACGGTAAAAAGATTTCGGCAGTTCAAATCGGTTATGAAACATATGGAAATTTAGCTTCCACCAAGGACAATGTCATATTGATCTGCCATTACTACTCCGGTAATTCTCATGCTGCAGGAAAGTATTCTGTTGAGGAAAAGATTCCTGGATATTGGGATGCGATTGTGGGGCCAGGAAAGCCATTCGATACCAACAAGTATTTTATCGTAAGCTCGGATACACTCTGTAATATGAATCCCAAAAGCCCTATGGTTATCACAACTGGGCCGGCTTCGATTAACCCGCAAACTGGCAAACCCTACGGAATGTCATTTCCTATTGTTACGATCAGAGATTTTGTAAACTTGCAATACAAACTTTTAGAGTCCCTCGGTGTGAAAAAATTAAAGGCGGTATCAGGAGCTTCCATGGGAGGGCTTCAATCTTTTGAGTGGGCTGTGGCCTATCCGGATTTTGTAGAACGCATCATCCCAGTGATTTCAACTCCCAAACTGCATGGATGGCTTGTAGGATGGATGAAATTGTGGGGAGATCCAATCAAATTAGATCCCAAATGGAATAACGGAGACTATTACGGTAAACAAGAACCCATGGATGGCACAACCTATTCATTGATGCTAATAACTCTAAGTGCTCAAGGGGCGGAATGGGCGGAGAAGATCTTCGCTCGTAAGTGGGCAGATTCCCAAAAGAACCCTTATGATGCAATGGAGAATCAGTTCTTGGTTGAGGAAGGCCTTTTTAAAGGTGGCTTAGCAAGGGCTAAGACGGCTGATGCAAACTCGATGCTATATTTGAATAAAGCTAATGCCCTCTTTGATATTGGGCAAGGGTATGGTTCTTTTGACGAAGCGGTAAAAAATGTCCGTGCTAAAACATTGATGATCGGAGCTGACACAGACCTCCTTTTTCCGCCTTACCAGATAAAAGAAAGTGTAGAAGTATTCAAGAAGATGGGCAAGAATGTATCTTATTTCGAGTTGAAAAGTAATTTTGGCCATTTGGGTGGAATTTTAGATATTACCCAAGCATCTGATGTCATTAAGAAAATTTTAGAAGAATAGAGAAATGTTGATTATTGATTAACTAAGGATTGTAAAGGATCTTGAGGAAGGACGTTGATAATTAAATAGAATGGGGAGAGCTAATGGTTATCCTCACCCAAAAGGTATCCTGAGAAATATAAATACGGTTATGCGGCTTTCTTTGGGTAATCGTTAATTCTCGAGAGTTGAATGAGTAAACCCTTGTGGGCGTAACCGGTAAAGTCTATGAAGCTCCGATTGGCAAATTTGGCGTCTCTATTCCCACCAACCGCTTCTAAATGTTTACTGCCGGAATTTAGAGGCAACCACTCCAGTCCTCCTCCGATCCTCTTTGGTGGTCCTCTTAATCTCATCCTGCTCAGCTACTCCCCATAGACCGTTTTTGGCGTGTATACGCGCTTTAGCGCAATTAAAGGGGTTGATCAACAGTTAGGGATGGGATTGAAATCACCTGTTGCCTTAGCGAAATCATTGATCACCGTTTCTGTAATGGTGTTAGAGTTCTGGGCAGAGCTTCCACTACGAAGTCAGATTCCCCGGCCGCTTCTTTCAGATTTCTGTTGGTTTTGATTCTGGATAGGGCTTCCTTCGCTCCCTCAGGTGTGGTCATTCCAAACTCGACAAAGGTATTTAGGTTAGAACGAATTTGTTGAACGGCCTTATTCAATAGGGCATCGCTGATATCATTCAGTGTTACTTCATATCCCCCAAAGCGAAGGTTTGACCAATTCCGTGTCCCATGATTCCAGAACCAACAACAACTATGTTTTTTATTTGAAAACATTTCATTCTCAGCTCCTTCAAGGGATATCGTTAGGAGGATGAATCGATTTGTGTGACGTGAGAAGGGACTTATACCATCAAGTATTTCTTTCGGACTTCTTCGTTCTTCTGCAATTCCTCAATCGTACCTTGATAACGGATTGCTCCTTTATCAATCACATAACCGCGGTCACTTAAGGCGGTGGCGAGACCGACGTTGTGTTCACAGATAAGCATGGTGAGACCCAGCCTTTTAATTTCTCCCAGTTGTTGCTCCAGTGCCTTGATAACCAAAGGAGCCAATCCCTCACCGGGCTCGTCCAAGAGTAGAAGATTGGGATTAGTCATCAGGGTCCGGGCGATAGTGAGCATTTGTTGCTCCCCACCGCTGAGCTGGGTTCCCATATGGGTGTCTAAGTTGATTAATCTGGGGAAGAGGGCATAGATGCTTTCCAGATTCCAGACAGCTCCTTCTCTTTCTCTCCGAGCGACAAGAATATTTTGACGAACAGTTAAATCAGGGAAGATGCGCCGGGTATCCGGTACAAAACCGATTCCCATTTGGGCAATCCGGTAGGGAGGTTTCCCCACAATCTCCTTGGCCTTGAATTTGATGCTCCCCGCTTTAGGTGGGGTTAGGCCGATGATGCTTCTAAAAGTCGTCGTTTTACCGGCCCCATTTCGTCCAAGGAGGCAAATGGCTTCCCCTAGCTTAACGCTAAGAGAAATACCGAAGAGGATATGACTGGTTCCATAATAGGTATGGATTTCTTTTACTTCAAGCATTATGCTGTACCACCCAAATAAACTTTTTGGACCTCCTCGCTGGCTCTCACTTCCTGTGGAGAGCCATCTGCGATCAAGGTCCCTTGATGAAGGACAGAGATTCTTTTTGCGATGCCGAATACGACACTCATGTCATGTTCCGTAAACAGGATGGTGATTCCTCTTTCCTTGGAGAGCTTATTGATGAGGCTCATCGTGATTTCCGTTTCTTCGGGCGACATCCCACAGGTGGGTTCGTCAAGAAGTAATAACTCAGGTTCCGTTCCCACTGTGACAGCCAGTTCCAGTCGCTTCTTATCACCATGGGAAATGGAGTCTCCTAACCTGTCTGCCTGGTCCGCTAGCCCGATATCCTCAAGGATGCGCCACACCTCCTCCTTAAAGAATTTTTTTGCCGAGGAAAATAAGTTAAGCGTGACTTTTCGATGGGAGAGGAGTGCCATTAATACACTTTCATAGACGGTAAGCTTGGGGTAAATGCTGGTGATCTGAAAAGATCGCGTAATACCGAGTTTACATCGACGATGGGCTGGTAAACTGGTGATCTCTTTCCCCTTAAATAAGACCTTTCCAGAGGTGGCTCGGTGATAGCCCGTGACAAGGTTGAAATAAGTGGATTTCCCCGCCCCATTCGGACCGATAATAGCATGGATATCCCCATTAAGGATCTCAAGGCTCACCTCGTTGACGGCTCTGAGTTTTCCAAATTCTTTTGTTATCTTTTGAGTTTGAAGAAACATCTCTTTTCCTATTTCACATTTCAAGCTTAGATTTCAGATTTCAAGGTTCCGGTTTGCGATTTAGAAGCTGAAATGCTTTCTCTGTTTTCTCTCCACCCCTTAAGTCTCTCCCGGGCAAAACCGAGGACTCCGCCGGGAAGGAAGAAGATGACAGCCAGGATCAGAGCCCCCATCACGACGGACCAATAAACTGTGAAGCCGAGTATCCAGGCGTGAAAGAAAGTCATGATGAACATTCCCAAAATAGGTCCAAAGAAAAGTGAGGGTCCTCCGAGAATAGCGGCCATGACGGGTTCGCCGGATTTGATCCATGTCAGGTAGGAGGGAGCCACGGAGCGATAGAAGGGGGTCCAAATCGCCCCAGCGAGTCCCGCAAACGCGGCGGCTATGACAAAGGCAATCAGTTGGTATCTGGCTATATTGATCCCCAAGAATTCCGTTCTTTCAGAATTCTCCCGCATGGAGATGACGGTCTGGCCAAAGGGTGAATGGATGATTTTCCATAGAACAAATGCCGATATAAGAAAAGTGATAAGTATAAAATAATAATACGCGGTAGGCGATTTCAGGAAATCGGGCGGGAAAATCCCCTGAATACCATCATCCCCACCCGTGAAATTATGCCACTTAATCACAATGAAAAAGATGAGTTGACCAAAAGCCAAAGTCAAAATCGCAAAATAGATTCCTCTTAAGCGTACGCAAAAATATCCGACGACCAGACCGATAATAGCGGGTAGGAGAATCCCGGCCACCAGGCTGAGCCAGAAGTTGAGATGGACTTTCATCATGAGCATGGCCACCGCATAACCACCCAGTCCATAAAATGCGGCCTGGCCGAAAGAAAGCTGGCCCATATATCCGAAAAGGAAATTGAAACTCAGAGCCAGCATGCTCATGACCAAGGCTTCACAAAGAATACTGAGGTAAAATTCTGTAATGACAAAAGGAGCGATCAAAAAGAGAAGGATGAGAAGAGCTAACCACCATCCCCTTCGAAAGAGAGATTTTTCTTTCTGATCCTTTACCATGTTTACCTTTCCGGTCTTCCGAAGATTCCGCATGGACGAATGATGAGGACCACGGCCATCACCATGAAGATGAAAGCCAGGGCCAATTCGGGCTTAAACATAATTCCAAAAGCGTAGACTTCGCCCACAATAAGAGAGCCCAAAAGTGTTCCAGGAAGGCTTCCCATGCCACCGATGACGACCACAGCGAAACATTCCACGATAATCTCTATGTCCATACCCAGAGCCACGGACCCGAAGGGAGCGGTTACCGCTCCACTCAGTCCCCCGATCATAGAACCCAGGACGAATATCCATGTGAACAGCCATGGGATGGGTATTCCCAGCGCGGCCACCATCTCCCGGTCGCTCGCAGCTGCCCTGATAATGTCGCCGAGGCGTGTTTTATAGACGAGCCACCAAAGAAAGAGAACAAGGGCCAATGCGAGGCCAATGACGAAGAAGTTATAGGAGGGAAAAGGAAAATCGAAGAGGAAAACAGCACCCGTGAATGGTTTAGGTCTCTGGATGGAGAGAAATTTCCCGCCCCAGGCCCATTTCACCAGGTCAGTAATCATTAGGACGATGGCATAAGTAGCCAAAAGCTGTTCCGGCCATCCCCTGGAATAGAGGCGTCTAAGCAACACAAATTCGATAAGGAGTCCTAATGCCCCCATGATGAGAGCGGCAACAATGGCTGCAATATAAAAGCCGAGAATAGGCATGAGCAGGAATTTCCAGACACTGTAAGAAAGAAAGGCTCCCACCATGTAGAGAGAGCCGTGAGCGAAGTTGAGGACCCTCAAAACACCAAAGGTGAGGGAAAGACCCGAGGCGACCAGAAAGAGAAGGGCCGCCCGGGCAATTCCGCTCATGAACTGGTTGAACAGAACGTCAAAAGACATATTCAACTCCAGAATGTTAAATGTCAGAATCCCAATAACAAATGAATGTCAAAAGTCGAAATGGAAAAAAATTGAGCCTTGGATTTAATTTGGCATTTGAGCTTTGTCATTTGACAATGCCTTATCTAACCACTCCTGTTTTCTTCCAGATCTCGCGGACACTGGCTTCAGGACGAATGACCTGTTCCCCTGGGATCCGGGAAAGGTCTTTCCAGATTTTGAATGCCGGGTATTTGGGATCTTTTGCAATGGTTCCCTGATAACATGGTACGGTTCCCATATGATCCAAAGGGCGGATGGTGAATTTCCCCCTCAGGCTATCCAGACTGTATCCCTCAAGGGCTTTAATCATGGCTTGTGTTTCGATGCTCTTTGCCTTTTCCGCCGCTGCCTTGTACAGGTAGAGACTATCATAAGCCATGACCGCCCATGAGTCGGGGTACGCTCCGGCATACGCCTTTCTGTATTTTTCAACAAACTCCATCATCTTCGGGTTGGGATCCATAAAGAAGCATCCTCTTCCAAAGCCTAATGTCCCCTCGGGGGCATCCGGCCCAAGGGCGACAAGGACAGGAAGGTCATAGAGAGCGATAAAGGGAGCCTTTTCGAAGAACCCATAGGGTAGAGCCTGCTTGGTGAAGGAGACGAGGTCTCCACCAAAGAGTGAACCATGAACGGCATCGGGCTTTTTCGCCATCATCGCCGTAATAAATGCGGTGAAGTCTTTCTCTCCAAGCTTTGGCCAGGCTTCGTAGACAATCTCGGCATCCGGAACTAATCTTTTGATCTCCTCCGCAAAAGCGCCTTCTTCCCGTCTTCCGAATTCATAGTCTGGGCCGATCGTACAGAACTTCTTCGCCTTGGGAAACTTTTTGTTAAGATAGCGTGTGTTAGCCGTCGCCTCCATATACGTGTTGGGGACAATTTGAAAGATATAAGGAGTGAATTTATCCACGGTCTGCGCTTCCGTGTTGGCTATCCCCCCTATCCTTATCACCTTATACTCCGAATGAATAATCTGCATAGCAAGACCTACGCCACTGCTGCAAGGTCCCATGATGAAATCGACTTTCTCCCTGAGGATTAAATCCTTTGTCTCCCTCTGGCCCACATCGGTCTTTCCCTCAGTGTCCCGGACAAAATACTGGAGTTTTCTGCCCAGAATACCCCCTTTGACGTTGATTTCGTCGACGGCAAGCTTGATACCAGTAATTGCCGATTCGGAGTACATGTCGCAGCCACCGGCAAAGTCGTAGATGGCTCCGAACTTGATCGGTTCCTTTGCCGCTGGCTTGGCCTGGGCCATTACCATCGGGACTGAAATGATGCTGAAGATAAAAACCAAAACCGTCAAAATCGCGAACTTTCTCATCATCCTTCCTCCTTCCTTCTTCAAGAAATTGTTTAATAAAAAATTGTCTCAGCTTCTTTTCTATGGGCTTCAAATATAATGAAACCAAATAGACGTCAAGTGAAATCTCACCCATCACAAAGGATCTTCCTAATAGGTCTTGACCATTCCTCCGTCAAATAGAAGGTCTCCTCCGATGAGGTATTTTCCTAAGAAGGAGAAGCCGATCACATAGAGATTGGCCACCTCGATCGGAGTCATCATTTCCTTGATTTGAGATCTACCCAGCATCACATCTTTCACCACTTCTTCGGGGGTGATCCCCCGCTGCTTGGCCTGATCGGGGATCTGCTTCAGTGCCAGCGGAGTTTTGATAAAGCCAGTGCTAATCGTAAATCCCCTAACCCTGCCCTCTCCTTCCGCGGCGATGGATTGTGCTAAGCCCCGCAGACCAAACTTGGTAATATTGTACACAGGTTTATTCCGGGTGACCATGTGACCGTGGACAGAGCACATATTCCCGATGGCTCCGGTGCCGTCTTCGCTTCTTCTCATGTGGGGAATGCAGAGCTTAGAAAGATAGAAAGGGGCTCTCAGCATAATCCTTTGCATGAGATCATAAATCTGCATCGGAAAATCTTCGATTGGATCAATATGCTGCATTCCCGCAATGTTTGCCAAAAATTTAATGTTTCCATGTTGCGAAGCCTCGCGGACACTCTCCTCAATCTGCTCATCATTGCAAAGATCTGTTTTGATAAAGATTACTCTCCCCCCCAACTTATCGGCTATCTTCACCGTTTCCTTGCCGCCTTCTTCGTTGATATCTGTGCCTATCACCGTAAGTCCATTGATCCCTAAGGCGATGGCCGTTGCTCTACCAATCCCACTGGCAGCACCGGTTACGATGGCCACATGCTTGGAATGGAAGTATCTGTCCTTGACCACCAAGATATCTTCCATTTTGATCTGGGGCTCTTGTAATTCGAAGGTTTCTGGTTTTTTCATCATCACACCTCCTTTTCGACTTATGTCAGGGATTAGAATTCTGAATTCAATCTATCACAAAAGGCAAAGTTGTCAAAATCTTTCGTCCTCAGGCCTTCCTTCCTCGACGCCATCCTCCACCTATGCCAGGGTTGAAGCCTCATCAGTAGCCTCTACCTTATCACTACTGCCTTGGGCAACACGGGGCGCATTCTGGTGAAAAGTTCTCCCTCTGTTTTATCTAATGCCTTCTTCATGCTTGCTTTCTATTCGTAATCACCAACTTTGAAGGTTATATTGGAGTGGAGATTTGTAGGTGGAATGTTGAATATGTAGGGAAGGTTTTTGTCCTCGCCTATTCGATAATCCCTAATGGCCCTCCCTCTAATTCCTCTTATGAGGCAGGTGCTTACGATTAAATTTTCCAATCCTGCCTTTCACCTTTTATCAGACCAATAGGCTTGTCTCTCAAAATTGAAATCCTCTCATTTTTCGAGGGGCATCTGCTGATTATTGGGTGAAGTCTTCAGGGGGGATCTTCTCGGAAGAGGCGTCTACACGGAAGGAAGAGGTAATAACCCTATGCCTTTTGAAAAGAAATCTTCAGCCTTTGGGGTGTGGCATATTGATTCGTGATCGGTCTGCCTGCCTATTTTTTAGGCAACCAAGGGGGCAAAGATGCAATATTTTTTGCTGAAATCATCACGTCGACGATTCATATTTTTATACCAGATTTCAACTGGTAACCGTCAAAAGATAGTTTTCAGAAGTTCATATTTAAATTGACAAAAGGTTCGGTCTATGTATTAGTAGTCATACGAGCCTTAA
>DATHCH010000171.1:0-9110 GCA_035319625.1 Thermodesulfobacteriota bacterium | reverse complement strand
CCAACTCTGCTTCATCCGGCTGAAGATCAAAATCCTCTATTGTCTCTTCTAATTCACCCTCCGCGTAGGATGAGGATTGGATAGGTGGAATGGAGGTCGGGGATTCAGCAAAAAGGGTTGAGGACTGGACAGGCTCAAGGGTCAAATCCTCTCCTTTTTTATTTGTCGTCTTGTTGCTTTTCACAGGTACATTACCCCTTTCTTCTTGGAACAAAAAACCCTCTCCATTCTTAGTCCATGGAAAGGGCGGATTTATTCATTTTTGCTCTAATCAAAAAACCCTCGCCGGAAGAATGGCCCTCTCTACATTCAACATCCCTCTTCTTAACTGATTTATTCATCCTCTTGTTTTAATATATTCAAGTCATAACGTTTTGTCAAGCATTATTTTTGTGTAAATTTCTTATGATTTTCAATTAGTTATAAATCAAAAGGTTAATATTCCTATATTCATATAGGATTAATTCCGCCTCTTTATGTGAAAAAAATAATTAATTCACTGGTGTCGGGAAATAGCCTCAAAGTGTGAAAAAATTAAAATAAACTCGTTACCTCGACGGCAAAAAACCAACTATTTTAATCTAATTTGATGCTTAATTTCATCGCCCAAAAAACCCCTTTTTGAAAAATTCAATTCACGGTTTTTAGTGAGAATTTTCACTTTTCAATAGGGCGATTGCAGGAAGAATTTTTGCTCTCTTTCGTCCAATACTATCCACTTTGATATAGGTTTGAGAGTTGATGATTACTTATTGGAAGAGTAGATAACGTCTAAACTATCCGGTGGAATAACTCCTCCGAGCTGGCAATTCATATTATTTGGTTGTGACGTTTCTTTTTCGCTATCGCTTATAAGAAAATCTCCACTGGCTTCTTCCTAAACAGATCGATGAAGTAGACCTGAAGTCGAAGGGTTGACTTTGAGTAGGGCATCTATTATAGAATTTAAATCTGAGTCTTTATTCCTTCCTTTCGTCTTTCCAAAAACGTGGCTGAAAGGATTCCTATGGGATATGTGGATCTTCACCTCCATACGACTGCCTCTGATGGAGCGCTGAGTCCATCGGAGATCGTGAGATATGCCAAGGCGAAGGGACTCCAGGCGATTGCAATTACCGATCATGATACCGTCGAAGGGTGTAAGGAGGGATTGTCAGAAGGGGAGAGAATCGGTTTTGAAGTGATCCCGGGGATTGAAATTAGCGCAGAGCATTCACCCGGTTCCATGCATATCTTAGGGTTTTTTCTTGATATCCATCACCCCCTTCTCACGGAGAGGTTAAAATATCTCCAGAAGGCAAGGGCAGAAAGAAATCCGAAAATCACCGAAAAATTGAATAGGTTAGGAATCGATATAACCTTGGAAGAGGTGTTGAGAGCCTCCGGAGGAGGACAGGTCGGGAGACCCCATTTTGCCAATGTCCTTTTGGAGAAGAAGGTCGTCAGGAATTTTCAAGAAGCTTTTGATCGGTTTCTGAAAAAGGGAGCTCCGGCCTATGTGGACAAATTCAGATTTACATCAAAAGAGGCTCTGCATTTTATCAACGAAGCACAAGGTGTGGCCGTGCTTGCTCATCCCAATACCCTCGGAATAAATGGCTACTCAGAATTGGAGAAACTGATCCTCCATCTGATCGATGAGGGGCTCAAAGGGATTGAGGTCTATTATCCTGAACATTCTGCGGCGGAAATAGTACAGTATAAATCCCTTGCCGCGAAATACGGCCTCCTGTCGACAGGGGGGACAGATTATCACGGAATGGAAAAAAGCGAATTGGACATCGGGGTGGGAAGAGGAGATATGAAGCTCCCTTACTCCATCGTGCAGAATATCAAGACCGTTCGAAGTCGGTCTTTATCGGGGAGGTGAAGAGTTGGTCGTCTTTTTATTGATCGCCACGACTTTGTTATGGGGATCGACCCCAATTCTTGAGAAAATGGGCTTGGCAAAAGTAGACCCCCTGATCGGTGTCACCGTCCGAAGTGCCATTGTTGCCGCAGGCCTTTTTTTGCTCACCTTTCTGATGGGCAAAGGCAGGGAGTTAATTGAGCTGGATGGGAAGAGTATTTTCCTCTTTGGCGCCAGCGGCGTGATCGCAGGTCTTCTGGGCATGTGGACTTATTACGGCGCCTTGAAGATGGGGGCAACTTCAAAGATCGTTCCCATCGCAGCCTGTTACCCCCTGGTAACCGCCTTTCTGAGTATTCTGGTTCTCAAAGAAGGAGTCACTTTCCAGAGGGTCATCGGTACTGCGCTGATTGTCTCAGGAATCTGGCTGGTCAAATAAGGATCGAAAGTGGAAAGCGGTGAGCGGTCAGTGGATTCAAAAACCACCCTCCACTCGCCACTCTCTACATTCGAGGAAATGAAAGGTGGAGGAGACCATGAAGAGACGCAAAAAAACGAATCGTTTGAAGGCAGCCTTGAAGAAAAAGAATGTCAAACACTCATTGAGGAAGTCTAAAGGAGAGAGAAAGTATCCAACGTAAAAAAGAACGCTGAGCGCTTCGCGCACGGCGCATAGCGAAGGCTCCTACTTTTCTTGGCAGGAAGTCCACCGTTGCCATCATCATTGAAGAAATTCATACAATGAGTTTTGAATATCCTCGGCTCGTCTTATCAGATCCTGAAGGAAATATCTTTGACCATCCTTCTCTTAAACTTTCAGGTCGGTCCGGAGATCGATTCCTCCTCCCCGCTCCATCAGAATTAATGCCTCTTCCTAAAGGGAGTCAACTCTTTACTTTGCCCGGAAGGGTTCCAATCGGATGGGATGAAGAGAAAAGATCTTTTGTTCCTTCGAGAAAAGTCAGATTGGGGGAGAAAGAGGTGAAGGCTACAGCTGCAGCCGCTTTCCTTCCACCAGGATATATCCGCACCTCCCTTCCTGCTACCCAACGGGGTCACGGAGCGCCCATCCTTCCGCTCTGGGCCTACAGCGCTGTGGGCTGGAAAGACGGAAGATTTTGGGCGACAGGATTACTCATTGATCCAAACCCCCATTGGCATCCAAAATATTTTAAGAATGACGGCCTTTTAAAAAGAAAGGTCCATGCTTCTCTAAGCAAAAATCCTAAGAATCGCCTCCTTCAACAACTTTCCAGGTGTGCATTGGAATATCACTGTTTTGCGGCAAAAAATGTTTTCTTTCGAAGATGGGAATGTCCGTTGCCTACTTCCCCTTCATGCAATGCAGATTGTTTAGGCTGCATTTCCCTACAACCCTCTGAATGTTGTCCGGCCTCACAAGAGAGGATCGATTTTATTCCCACGGCAAATGAGGTTCTGGGCGTTGCCTTGCCCCATCTTGAAAAAGCAGAGGACCCGATTGTCAGTTTTGGTCAGGGTTGTGAAGGAGAGCCGCTGATCCAATGGAGGCTTTTGGAAAATTCGATCCTTAAGCTTCGAGAAAAGACCGATCGAGGGACGATTAACCTTAACACCAATGGTAGTCTTCCGAAACGGCTGGCGAAGCTTTGCGAGGCCGGGCTGGATAGTGTTCGTATCACGCTCAACAGTCCGCATTCAAAATATTACAAACGCTATCACAGACCAAAGGGATATTCATTCGACGAAGTGATAGGTTCCTTGGTTACAGCCAAGGAAAAAGGGATCTATACTTCGATTAATCTTCTCGTCTTCCCAGGGTTCACGGACAGAGAGGCAGAAGTGGAAGGATTGATAGAACTGATCAAGGATACGAATCTCGATCTTGTCCAGATGCGAAACCTCAACATCGATCCGGATCTTTATCTCAAGTCCATGGGAAGCGGTGGGGGGATGGGTATCTCTAAGATGATTGATATCCTAAAAAGGGAATTTCCTTTCCTCCAGTTCGGCTACTTCAACCGCACCCAAGAAACTTTCTATGCCAATAAATAGGATTCAAGGGGTCAAAGCGTCAACGTAAGAAATAAAAGATAAAGACCTGAACCCTCGAATCCCTGAATCCTTGAATCCCCGAATCCTCGAACTCTTATTTAGATTTTTTGAGCGATGAGGCTTGCCACTACCTTCCTTTTTCGGCCTTCTTTAAAAATTCCCTCGCGATAGTATAGAATTCGAAAGTTTCTAAAGAGCCTGAGAGGTTCATTGGGTTTCAAAAAATATTTGGCTTGTGTCGGCCCTCCCGTGGCGAGGGCTCTATGTTCAAGGAGGTAAGTCTCGAACACTACTATTCCACCTTTCTTAAGCCCATTTCTGATTCTTGGGATGAGACGACGTTTGAGAAAATAGAAATTGGCGATGAGGTCGTACCGTTCTTTTGCTATGTGATACTGATCGAGATCAACGAGAAATGTGTTAATCTTGACTCCTTTTTCTCGAGCTAATTTTCGCGCTTTCTTCAAACCCTTCTCAGAAATATCGACCGCATCCACATCGAAACCATTCTGGGCCAGAAAGACTGCGTTCCTCCCTTCCCCCGTGGCGATATCAAGGGCTTTTCCTCTTGGAAGGAGACGGATATGTTTTTTTAGAAAAGGGTTGGGTTCTTTTCCAAGGGCGAATTCCTTTCTCCCAAATTTTTTGTCCCATCTTTTTTGATCAGCTTTCATGGTGGTTCCTTGATATATTACCAATTGATTTTACAGTAGTAAAAAGAAAATTCATATTCAAAAAAATTTTCTCTTGACATCAAAAAAGAACGGAGGTATAAATAGTCTACAAATGTAGACCACACCCTCTCCCCTTAGAGGAGAGGGGAAGGGCGAGGGGAAATCTAAATTTCAGAGGTCAAGATTCAAAAAGAAGAATTTAGAATTCAAAATAGAAAGGCGAAAATGGAAAAGAAAAAAAACCTTACACCCACCCAAGAAAAAGTATTCAATTTTTTGAAAGAATACCTTGGAGAAAAAGGATTTCCTCCAACACTCCGTGAGATTGCTTCTCACTTCGGGTTGAGAGGACCTAAGGGTCCGCAAAAAACCTTAAATATCCTGGAGAGAAAGGGTTACATCCATAAAGTCCCGGGAGGGTCGAGGGCAATTGAAATTTTAGCTTACCCATCTGTCCGTCTTACGCAAATACTTCCAGTCCCTATCGTAGGAAGAGTGCAGGCAGGTGAACCTATCCTCGCTATCGAGAATATCGAAGGTTACATCAACCTCGATCGAACCATTGCTTCATCTGGAGATGTTTTCCTCCTTCGGGTCCAAGGGGATAGCATGATCGATGCGCACATCCAGGACGGAGATTTTGCTCTGGTGAAGCCGCAGCCCAATGCAGAAAACGGTGAGATCGTCGTGGCCTTAATTGAGGATGAAGCTACCATCAAGAGGATTTTTAAAAAGAGGGATTTGATCCGGCTTGAACCAGCCAATCCCAAGATGGAGCCTATCGTCATCAGAAAAGGAGAAAAAAAGGTAACCATCGTAGGAAAGGTGATAGGGATTTTTAGAAAAATGTAACTTAGAGGGTCCAAGGAATTCAGGGTTCGAGGGTTCTAGTGAATTTCACTTGACCCCTTGGACCCTTGACTCCTGGATCCATTCATTGAGATTCATGGACAATCGCATTATTCTACACATCGATATGGATGCCTTTTTCATCTCGGTGGAGCAGAGGAATCATCCGTCGCTTCGGGGAAAACCTGCGGCGGTTTGTGGTTCTCTTTCTCGAAGCGTGGTTACCTCAGCCACCTATGAAGCAAGGCCTTATGGAATTCGGGCGGGGATGTCCATCCAGGAAGCCAAAAGACGTTGCCCTCCATTGATCCTTGTGAAGGGAGACCATTCGAAATATACGGAAACGGCTTCCCGAATCTTCTCTATCTTAAAAGAGTATACCCCCTTGGTGGAGGTTGCCTCCATTGACGAGGCCTATCTCGATATTACTCAATCCCTGCTTTTATTCCAGTCTCCTCTCCACATTGCTCAATCGGTCAAAGGTCAAATCCGCGAGAGTGAAGAGTTGACCTGTTCGATTGGAGTGGCACCGAATAAGCTCCTCGCAAAGTTGGGAAGTGGTCTGAAAAAACCTGATGGCTTAGTCGTAATTCAGAAAGGGGATGTTGAGGGAATCTTGAAGGATCTCCCGGTTTCCAAACTGTATGGAATTGGCCCGAAACTCACAGAGGAATTAAATTCGATAGGCATCTTTACCTGCGGCCAGTTGGGAAGATTTCCGGTTCCGGTTTTATCCAAAAAGTTCGGTGTCATCGGCGAGAGGCTTCATGAAATGGGTTTGGGATTGGATGATAGCCCGGTCGTTCCCTTTGATGGAGAGGAAGATGCGAAGTCGATTAGCCATAGTGTCACCCTTGAAGCGGACACCTCTGATCCCAGACTATTGAAAAAAGTTTTGCTTCAACTTTCAGAGAGGGTCTCCAGAAGGATGAGGAGAGAACGATTTTACGGGAAGAGGATTGCGGTTACTATACGTTACTCAGATTTTTTTACCTTCTCAAAACAAAAGACCCTTTCCAAATGGATGATGAGCGGCAACGAAATCTTCGAACAGGCCTTCGAGATATTTGAATCGATCTCCCATCCAAAGCCGATTCGTCTCCTCGGAGTGGGGATGTCCCTTCTAAAAAAAGAGTGGTGCCAATTGGATCTTTTTGAGAAAAGGGGAAAAAAGGATTATCTGCTCAAGGCGATGGATCAAGTGAACGAACGATTCGGAGATTGGACTCTTACCTGGGCAGGGCTTTATTAAAAAGGGATGTGAGGAAGCTCAAATTAGATTTTTTTGAGTCAACGCCGTAAATATGTGGACTTCACAAAGGCTGAGGGTAAGTCCATTTCTGGAGTTGAAGATTACCAATTGAAATAGAAGTCAGATTCCAACCATTGTATCGAAGTTCCGAAGAAAATCAGCAACGCCATTAAAGCAAGGGTGAAGAGTTGAAAACGTACCGTTTTTAAATAAGTGGCCAATCCCATTATAGAGGTCATCTTCATTAAAGCCTACTGCTGCCGCCCGTGCACGGGGTTTGCTGATACTGACTTGTTCAGTCCACCCGCTGGCAACTGAACAGTTCATAAAATCCATCACACATCTCTTTGGATTTGGCCTTTTGCGGATTAACACGGAACTCACCGGCGCCCCGTCCTTGTGCGTCCGGTGGACGACGTGTTATAAGCCGACCTTCGATGCATACTTCTTTGTTATCTCTTTAAGGCGCCGGTGCCGCGACGCCAGTTGAGATTTGAGTAGCTATCACATTAGTCTTTCTTATCTCTCCGTCTCGAATATACTCCGCATAACATTCCACCGTATGTAGACCAACGTTCATACCGGGGAGGTACACTTGGAAAAACCTCTTCGTTCCCGAGGTGCCAAGAGATACGTCAAAACAGTATGGCTCTTCCGCTGACTCATAGAAACAAGCTCTTTTAATCTCTGGGTGACCGGCTGCCTCAAAAAAGATATTAACCGGAAAGGATGTATTCGCTTCGACGCCAATTCCCACAACATCCATACTTAATAGTCTTAGTTCGCCTGAAGCGAGAGGCTCCTTTGGCACCGTGGCACAAGAAGAAGCTATCAACAAAACCACTCCACCCAGCAAAACAGTTATTAATATAGACCTCATAGAAATAACCTCCTTCCTATTATGTCCCTTTCTTTTTCCTCTTCTCTCTTATCCACTATCCCCAGCATCTCCTAAAACTCCTCTTAATTTTATAAATAATCAAATAGGGTGTCAATAAGAAATTAGAGAAAAGCCAGTCTTGTGGAAATTATCTTTTAAGGATTATCACTTGAAACATTCATGCCGACCAGTCGGCACAAAGGAGAATGAAAATTAGTTCTATTGCGAGATCCTCTTTTATTCTTAGTTTGGATATTATGATGTTGATCAAATATTCCAAGAAGGAGGAGACTACCATGGAGATCATCATTGAGAGAGGTTGTGGTCTGGATGTGCATAAGGAGACAGTGGTTGCGTGTATCATGGGGACAGGGATTAAGAAGGAGGTCAGGACCTATACGGCCATGAGGAATGATTTATTGAGATTAAAAGGATGGCTTCAGGAAGCTGGGGTGACGCATGTGGCCATGGAGAGCACAGGGGTCTATTGGAAGCCTGTTTTCAACATCTTAGAGGACAACTTTGAGGTCATTCTGGTGAATGCCCGGCATGAGAAGAATGTACCTGGGAGAAAGACAGATGTCCAAGATAGTGAATGGTTGTGCAGACTTTTACGGAGTGGCTTACTCAAAGGCAGTTTCATTCCTCCGAGGGGGATCCGAGAACTAAGGGATCTAACGAGGTACAAGAGAAAGCTGATTCAGACGATTGTGGCTGAGAAGCAGAGGGTGGAGAAGGTGTTGGAGGATGCGAATATAAAGCTTTCGTCTATCGCATCGGATACGTTTGGGGCCAGTGGGAAGAAAATCATCGATGAGTTGATGAAAGGCAAGTTGGAAGCAGAAGAGATGGCGGAATTGAGTAAAGGGAGACTCAGACAAAAGAGAGAGGATTTGAAAGAAGCTTTAGTGGGAGAGGTGCGAGAGCACCATAAATTTATGATCAGGGCCTCCTTAAAACACATCAGAGCCATGGAGAAAATCCTACTAGGAATAGAGCGGAAGATACAGGAGAAGATAGAGGGGGATTACAAAGAGGAGGATGAACTGCTCCAAACCATACCTGGTGTGAAAGAAAACGCCTCGACGATCATTGCTGAGATAGGGGTGGATATGGATATCTTTCCGAATGAGATGCACCTATCTTCGTGGGCGGGGATGAGTCCGGGGAATAACGAGAGTGCTGGAAAGAAGAAACCTGGCAGTACGACCTACGGTAATAAGTGCTTAAAGGCGATACTGACCGAATTCGCATGGGTTGCATCAAGGATGAAAGATACCTATCTGAGGTCAAAATACCACAGCCTTGTGGGGAGAAGAGGAAAGAAGAGGACATTGGTGGCCTTGGGGCATAAGATCCTTATCATGTGCTATCACATATTGAAATATAGGTGTGTCTACAAGGAACTTGGGGGAAATTATTTGGACGAGAGAAGAAAAGAGAGGATAACAAAGAGTTATATCAAGAGGCTTAACCATCTTGGATACGAGGTGATCCTTCGGGAAGCCGCATAGCTAGGCCAAAAAGAAATTAAGGGATGTGGAATAAGGTCGAAGATTACTGGTGGTTTAA
>DATHCH010000170.1:0-6763 GCA_035319625.1 Thermodesulfobacteriota bacterium | reverse complement strand
TCACCATCCTTATGCTTCTCGCCCTCAACTCTTTCATTGTCGTCTCCTCCTTACCCGTGGCCGGAATAAACAGCTTAAGAAAAGGAGGATACCCTTATTTCTCGTTCCGCTCAATCATCAACTACAATATAGCAAGCTGAAATGTTGATTGTTCATTTTTGCTCTGCCATACAACATTACAAATGGAAATCATCAAGATGTTTTTACGCGATTTTACACCAATTCCCGCCATTTGACACCTCACCCAAAGCTCCCATTTAGTTGCAACCGGACAAAAAAGATAATTCTCACAAGACTGTTTTTTGTTTGACGGACGCAAAATTTTCTGATAGTTTAAACGTTAAATGGGGTCCTCTCCGTCCGTCTCTGTAAAGATAACCTAACATTGCAACCCTAAACTTTTTGAAGTAATTATGAAATGGGCTTTCCAGAAGATGCCGATGTCAAAGCTTCCAGGGATTTTAATTTCTTTTTGATACCTTGTTATGGATGCAAGGAGAATCACCACAGAGAGCTAAATAGCTGAAAGGAGGTGACCGGGGAACAATCTTAAATGAGGCAGAAACTTTCTAACATCTAACCCTTAAGCAAATCAAAGAAAGGAGTGAAGGGAAAAGAGGTGGCTGGTGCGCGGGAGGCGAAACGGCGCAGGTCAACTGTTTGGAGAAAACTCTGGGACAACAAGGAACGCACAAGGTCATAACGGCTACTTCCGGTAAAGTCGGTTGAGCTGGCAAGCATTTATTAAATCATTAAGGAGGATGTATATGTCACTCAGAAGGATGCAGTTCGCATGTTTGGTAGCGGTTTTGAGCGTTTTTTTTCTCGGCTTTTGCGGGTCATCGGCATTTGCCGCAATAATTGGCTGCGACTCAACGCACATGCAGGCCGTCGCCCCGACTGGTCCCTGGCCTTTGACGATTAGTTCCGCCACTGATGTACCGGCAGCTTATCCCATACCTGAGTACTGCGATGTCGTCGGCTACGTCACGACCAATGGCGAAGGGGCCGGCCCGGGGACAGCGGGCTTCGAGATAGCAATCCCGGCCCCCGGCACCTGGAACAGCAAATACCTGTTTCTTGGAAACGGCGGCCTCGGCGAGGGTTTCTGTGGTTTCACTCCCTCACAAGGCCTGCAGAAGGGTTACGCCGTAGCAACGACGGATATGGGCCATACCCCCAAACCCGCTTGCAATTCCTTTTACGGCAATTGGGCGCTGCTGGCTACCGGCGTGCCGAACACGCCGGCCCTCATCGACTACTACTATCGCGCTACCCACCAGACTGCTTTGGTCGGCAAACAATTCGTCACGGCATATTATAAAAAATATGGTGGCAATGGCACAATCTCCCATTCCTACTACCAGGGGTGCTCGACAGGCGGGCGGCAAGGCCTGCTGGAAGCAGAACGCTACCCCTATGATTTCGACGGACTCATCGCGGGCGACCCGGTGGCCAACTTCTCCCATCAGGCGCCGAGCAATACCGTCGCCGAGTTCGCGATCCTGCGCCCGTGTACGGCCTGGATCCCGCTCTCGCTGCTGCCGGTAATCGACGCTGCGACCTACGCGCAATGCGACCCCAAACACGTTGGTGTGATCCAGAACCCTGCCGTGTGTTCATTCGATCCCCAGAGCCTGGCCGCGTTCCTCACCCAGGACCAGATAAACGGACTCACACGTTATGCCAGGCCTCTTCTCGATGAGTGGGGCAGAGTCGTTATGCCGGGTTACCCTCTGACCGATCTGAACGCCAGCGGGGGGTTTACGATCATGACGTTGGGGTTCGCGGAGCCATCATGTGACCCCACCAATCCGGAGCCCTGGGCATTGACTGGGTTTACGCCAATCCACTGGGCAGCGTCCGACGGGACGTTCCCGTACTTCGTCTTCCTCACGGAAAGCTATAATCAGCAGGATTTTCCGATCAAGTTCGAGGGCGATACCGGTGTTATCGCCGAATGGGCGCTTCAGCTCAACGATCGTCGAACTGATCTGGGAGATACCACCTACCCGTACCTCCTGGAAGGTTTCGCCGAGGGGCGAGGCAAAATGATTCTCTATCACGGGTTAAGTGACCCTTTAATCAGCCCGTATCAGACCGTCCAGTTGTACAAGGACACGGCCTCGATCACACCTGGCGGATACCCACGCCTGCAGGAAAACGTCCGTTTGTTCATGGTGCCCGGAATGTTGCACTGCGGCAGCGGTCCAGGCCCCAATACTTTTGACATGCTCACCGCCCTTGAGCAGTGGGTGGAGCTCGGTGACGCGCCTGACGCGATCATTGCGACTGGCACCCCGACGCCTAACTGCCCAAGCGGGGACACCGTCCGGACCATGCCGCTCTGCAAGTTTCCTGAGGTAGCGACTTACAAAGGCTCCGGGGATATCTGCAACGCGGCGAATTGGACTTGTGATCCGCACAATAACGACCTGCTGCGGTTAGGACATGACGGACATCTGGCGGGCCTGCCTTATAGCTATATGACTCCTGGGCCCGGCGTCCCCGCGTACGCTCCCTGAACGAGGCGGTCAAGGTCCTAGCGCGAGGCTTGTTCATTGGCGCGGCTAAAGACAACCGGCGCTTGCGGTGACTATGTGGACGCGATACAGGGACTTAATCAGATGAGTGGCCAAATTACTGCTTGGATAGTTTCGGCGGATCAAACTTTGTTAATTACCCAGATTAATAACGCAATCGCCAAGCTTTAGGCTAAATTGTGATTTAGAAGGGAATCTACTGGAAACTTCTTACCTTCAAAGTAAACTGTAGTAAATAGGCAGGGTCAGTAATGGCTCTGCCTATTTTTATGCACATTTCAACCAGTAATCGTTACCTCACAGAGCTGACTTAGAGTGAAAATTTGTAGATGTAATCCCCAAACTCTAAAAAGCCCCTATTGCCAAATTCGACTCGATGTATGGCGCCGGAATTTAGAGGCAATCCACCTTCCAATTCTCATTGACACACTACGCCAGTTTTTGTATATTCAATTCACAACCCATCCCGAAGCAGTTTCTTATCACTTAAATAGTTTCCTCTTTGTAAGAGAGGGCAGGGTATTTTTCATTGGCGGATCTTTCAAGAGTCACATTCTGAGAGGAGGATAGACATGATCAACAGTAGATGGAAAATGGGAATTGTTCTTTGCTTTCTTTCGATTGTTCTGGCCTGCGGCCCAGCCCTTGCCGCAGAGAGACCTGCCAAGCCCATTAAAATAGGCGTTCTTTTCATTATGTCCGGGCCTATGGGGGGCTACGGCAAGCATGGATGCCAAGCAGTTCAGCTCGCCCTTGATGAAATAAACGCCAAGGGTGGAATCCTGGGAAGAAAGGTGGAGGCTATTTTTGAGGATGACAAGATGAAGCCCGAGGTGGGCGTTGAGATCGTCAACAAGTTCATCAAAAAGGACAAAGTGGACTTCATCATGGGACCCACTTCGAGCGCGATTGCGGTAGCCTTGGCTGACCTGGTCCTGGAACAAAAAAAGATCCTCGTTCTTACTCAGGCAGCGGCCAGCGCTCTCACAGATGTCAAATTCAATCCCTACCTATTCAGCACGCTGAGTAATGCCCTGATGCACTCGCGCGCCGGAGCGTACTTTATGGCTCCAAAAGGATATAAACGCTGGATGAACATTGGGCCGGATTACGCTTACGGTCGTGAGTCCTGGGCATTGTTTATTTCAAAATTGAAGGAGCTTCAACTGGATGTGGAGGTTGTGGGCGAATTGTGGCCAAAGTTGATGGAGAAAGACTTCACGCCTTTTATACAAAAGATCGTAGAAACCAAACCGGATGCCGTCTGGTCATCTCTTTGGGGCAATGATGCCGTCAATTTTATAAAACAGGCCCTGCCCACCGGCTTGTTTAAAAATGTGAAGTTCGCCTTCACAGACGGTGCTGCGCTGGAGACGCTGATCCCTCTTGGGGAAAACATGCCTAACGGAGTCTTCGTGTCAGCTCGTTACTTCTTCCTTACTCCAGATTCAATCTTGAACCGCAATTTCGTCAAGACCTACCTTGACCGGTTCAAGGAGTACCCCGACTACATGGCTCAGGAGACTTACGCAGGTGTCTATTTCCTGAAAGCCGCCATAGAAAGGGCGCGAACCACAGAACCGCAAAAAGTGATCAAAGCTGTAGAAAGGGAACCTCTGGCATGGGAAACCCCGGAGGGCTGGAAAATCATGAGGAAAGAGGATCACTCGGTTGTAGAGGGTGTCGTGTGGGGTGAAACCATGTTCAGTGACAAGTATGGTTTCGCCGTTCTGAAGGATCTGCAGTACATACAGGCAGTGCAGATCTGTAGAACGCCTGAAGAACTGAAAGCTGTCCGGGACAACTACGAAAAAAGGATGAAAGAAACGAAGAAGTAGTCTGACCCTTCTCTTCCTCGGCCTCTTCCTGGCGGCATTGCTTTATATAATCACCAGCATGGCCGGTTCGGGCTCGGAACAGAAAAAAAGACTCATTCACGAGGAGGAAAAAGAATCCGATAATACCCCCTGACCGCTCTTTAGGAATTCCTCACATTTCTCGGTAACAGAGTCGTGCACGCACGAAACGAGATTACTTGGCTGAAGCGACTTTCTATGTTTCAAATCGTAATCGACATATTTTTTTAATCGAGATTTTGGTGATTCGTGAAAGCCTTAACATGGCTTTTTTGACCGGCGGGATTTGGAAAAAAGAAGACTTCTTTCTGAAATCCTTGTTTTTGAATCTCGTCAGGCGATACAATATTTCTAACGGAAATCAATAAGGAAAAATTAAACCGAAAAAGAGGGTGATGGATAAAAAAAATGGGGAAAACCTTCCCCATTCTGAGTTGAAAAATCGCCATATTGCAGGCAATGCTCTCTGAAAGGATTATTCCACTTTCTTCCAGCTCTTGTCCGGGTCGTATTTGTTCATCGCTGCTGCAATGCTCTCAGTTTCTTGACCCAGATCCTTCTCGTACACCACACCGTCTTGGTTCACGATAAAGGTCATCACTCCGGAATCACCATATTCCGCAGGGTAGGCAACCAGGCCAAATCCGCCAATCATCTTGCCCTCGACTAGATAATCGTATTCCCCTCCCGGTGCATTGTTTCCCTGGAACTTCAGAATTTTATAGTAATACCCATGATAAGGGTTTCGCTTTCCAACAGGCTTCTTTCCAGTGTATCCCTCCCCGGCAGCCTTGGCCATTAAGGGACCAAGAGGACTTTGTTCTTCTCCCTCTTCCGGCTCCCAGTAAAGGCCATTCTTCTGACCCTGATCACTCACAAACTTCTGGGCGTATTCCGGTAACTTGTCTTTATCCCGGTCCTTCAGTATGTATTCACGCTGTGCATCCACATAGGCCAGACACACCTGGATGGCATTGAGTTCGTTGCGGCCGATTCTGCGGTTGAGAATCTCTTCTCTCCCTGCCATTGTATCGAAGAGCCAATTTTCACCCTTCTTAACAACAGGAAGTGGATAAGGCCATTCTTCATTTCCCACATGGAGGATGACTTTCTTGTCATTCTCACTCAGCAGTTTGTTCATTTCCTCATAAGCCCTAACAAAACGATCTCTCCCTGCCTTATCGGCAACCTCATCACCGGAAAAAATAAGCTCTTTCCCTGCAGGACCAAGGATCATCAGTAATTCCCTTGTATCATTTGCCTTCACCGCATCAAGCAGCGCTTTAACGGCCTCCTCAGGAGATTTGAAACTTTTTTGCTTAGCCTCTGGTGCAAAAGCACTCTGATAACATCCGGCTAACATCATCACTGCCGCTATGATTGCAAAACCAAAACAACACATCGAACGCTTCTTTTGATTCCATGTATTGATAAACATCGCTTTTTCCTCCATCGAACTATGATGTTTAAATCGTTTGCTCAACCCTTAACGGGAACGGCCAACATTGCCCTTACCCGCACCGCCTCCCCCTTTTGAAGACATGCTCTGGCGGCTTTGGAGACCACGGTTGCTCTGTATTCGTACATTGCTTCCTCGTTCCACGCCTGCAAAGGCACTTTTATTCTTACTAAGATCAGGACCTGGTCGAGCAGCTACTGGAGCCTGTCGGCCCCTTGTCTCCTGTCCAAAGCCTCGGAAGTCCCGACGGGTCTCCGCTGCCTGTCGGTAGTTGCCAGTAGTGCCTCGATTCTGTTGATTCCTCCAATAGCCACTGCTTTGCCAGCTTTTCCAGTTGGTTCGAACATCACCATAAGGTACTCGGCGGTAGTCCCATCTGTGGCCTCCCCACATGTGGTTGCGGTAGTTGTCTCTCCAGTGGGGATACACTCCACCATACCATCCTGGCACACCATAGTAAAACTCCCATCCCGAATCATAGTTTAATGATCGATACCAACGACCTCCCCAAGGCCGCCACCACCAGCCTCCATAGAAATAAATGTCTTGATCGCAGTCAGGGGCTACATAAACATCTGTGTCAGGTAGAACTACCATCGAGGGTGGTGCTAAGAACGGAATAGGTGGCGGTAGCGGAATAGGGAGTATTAGCCTGGCTTGAGCTAAACAAGGAACAATCAAAATCATCAACACCATTGCCAACATTACACCGAACTTTTTCATGTTACTCCTCCTTTTTAAAAGCGTATTATGACCCGTCCCCATTGTTAAGAAAAAAAGTGGGTTGTATTGGGTGCATGGTTTGAGAAGCCTGCCCCGGATTTAGAGGGATCGGTTGCTTGAAATAGACCTCATAAGGAGTTCGATTTCCCAAAGAGGTATGCAGCCTCTCCCCGTTGTAAAAC
>DATHCH010000169.1:0-5714 GCA_035319625.1 Thermodesulfobacteriota bacterium | reverse complement strand
AGTCTTCTTTGACATGAACGATTACCAGAGAAAATGAATTTTGTTCATTTTAAACTCTCTTATAGAAATTTGTCAAGCATTTTTTCTAAAGATTGCAATAAGTTAAAAAAATGAACGATATTCAAATATTAGATAGTAGAGAGGTATCATCAAACGATTTGAGCCTCCACTGCCTTGGAGCTAAAGATGAAAAACTCTTGTCAAGCAATTTATGCTCCTGCTACTATCACGAGTGTAACTTCCATCTTATCTTCATCTTTGATTTTTGTTTCTCGAGCTCAAGCATTTCGATACCCCCATTCCTATGTGCTCTGCTGGTCGACCGCCGACATTAAACTTTTCTTCAATCCATTTTGTGAAAAGCATCTGATGTGTTGTTCTTTGATTTTGATGAGTTCAAAATTTGTTTGGTCGCCACAATCCAGGCATTTCATTTGAATTCCCTCTTTTCTTCCGAATGGTGCTCCGAATGACATTCGTCACAGAGAACCACCAAATCGGCATCCCAATAAGCATCCTCATAAGAATAATGTTCATGGGTCAAATGGTGACCTTCAACGTCCGCATGAGCAAGCTTCATTGAAAGTTTGCCTTCAGAGAGAGGAGCGGGTTCTCGTAGAGTAGAGTCATATTTGCAACTTCTCGAAAGATTATATTCCTGAGTCCCTGAATTGTACGTTTTCAAAAATCTGGAATCAGCACTTATTTCGGGCGCCATTATATCCCTCCTTAACTTTTAATTCTATGAAGAATAGTGTCCGTTTGATCACGATGTAAATGAGAAGTATTTTCGATTCAACTTTACTAAACTCCGGGGGAGGTCGTCAATGAGAATCGGAAGTGGAAATGGAAGCGTAGTTGCCTCTATATTTCCCCAAAACATCGGGTCTCCGACTGGGGGAAGTGTGAGAGTAAGTTTTGAGAACGTATTTTGATCTAATATATCTCCCCAAAATGCGTTTATAAACCCTATAGGAACGTTTTTTGAACGTCTTTTCCGCTGGGCCATAGGAATTATTAGCCCTCGTTATGGTTGCCTAATAATGGGCTTAAAAGATGAATTTTACGTCTTAGGGGATAGGCCTCTTTTATCCTTTATCACTCCAATAATATTCACCTGTGACTAACTTGTGATAGTTTAGGGAGTCATCTTCTATGAGGAAAATCATCTGGGGATGAGGGCAACTTTCCTCTGACGAGAGCTTTCAGTTTTTTGATCACCTCGTGATCTCTTCCCAAGATTGGAAGAAGGGATTGGATGGTTCGACCAAGAGTTTGATCGCACAAACTTTGAAACTCCTCCCTGACTTCAGGGGGAAGCCCCCAGTATTGTTCAACCAGATTATCAGACCATCGTGGCAGATAGCTAACGTCCACCTTCTCTCTTGGGTAAACATATCCCTCCAGTGACCCTGCTTTAGCGGCAAAGTCATAAACCTTTTTATAGATTTCCATCGTGTACCTCCCGGCTAAAGTTCGCCTTATCCATTATTTCGCACGTCGGAATAGGCCTCATTCCACTAAAACCAACCCGAAGATATTTTCTTCCTCATCACGTGTCCGCACAACTTCAATAGGAAACCCATTGTCCCTTGCGGTTTTGAAGACATCAATACCACATGCCTCCGTCGAAGGTCTCGCCTCAAGTCCGTGTTTACACGAACCTGACAAGTTACATTCCTTGCAAAGATCACAAGGGCCAGATCCCATGCTCCAGGCCTTATAATACCCATCGAGAAACATCTCGATTTCAAGGCGAACGATAGCTTTGCTGAAAGTCTTTCTCCTCACCCACCTCTTTTCCCCTTTTGGTAACCTTTGATGGAGCAGGATGGCCTTCTGGTAAGAGTTGATCACCTTACGAGTAATGTCTGGGGTAGGCGTGCGGGGAGGGCAGCAAAGGCTCTCCCCGAAACCAGGGCATCCATATTGGCATTTCATTCTCACCCACTCGGCGGTTACGATGGAACCAGGATCAATAATCTTTGCTCCCTCGATCCCCATCTCTATTGCTTTCTTGCAGAAGGACTCCACTGACTTCATTGAAGCATCTCCCCTCCTCCCATTGGAACATTTGATGTGACAATAAATTCTAAATCCAAAGCACGAAATCCTTATGCCATTGGTTTTGAGTTTCTTCGCTTTTCTGGGAGGGGTGCTTTGGTTTTATTACTGATAGGCACAACTCTCGTTTTGAGCCATTGCCGATTCTCTAAAATAACATCGTCAACAATCTCTCCACAGAAGATACACCTCCATCCCCAGAAATGTTCTTGATCACCGAAGAATTGTTCATAAGCCATGGCTCTACCACAGCGATCACACTTCATGTATGAAACCCACCATGAAATTTGAAAAGAGTTTATCAGGATAGATCTACAAGGTCAACGAAAACCTAAAGGGTGTAGCTGCCACGTGATAATGTCGGGGTTGGTGTAAGGGGAGAAAGTTCCATTTTGAGATAGGAATGTCTCGAAGGAGGGGTGGAAGAAGACTGTGATAAAATTGTGATAGAATTAACTCAAAAGGACTGAGATAGGATAGAATAGACTGTAACAAATCGAAAAGCATTTCCCTCAATATTTCTGAACGGTTACGGGAAACCAGACCAAATATCAAAGGGTTAAGAAAAATGAGCTAAAATATTCGTAATCATTAGGTCGAGGGTTCAAATCCCCCCGCCGGCTCCATAATTTCGGACGATAATAAAAGGTGGTGTCAGGTTATTCATTTTCTTGGCGCCATATATTCGGGCATTGGAACGACTACCACCTCGCCCCTCGCACACATCTCGCCCCGGGCCGATACCGTAGCGCTGACCACGACCTTGCGTCCCTTGATCTCCTTTACCTTTCCACGGACCTCCAGAGCCACTCCCAGCGGCGTGGGCCGAGTATACTCCACGTGCAGTGACGCCGTGACAAAACGGACTCGGGGCTCCGTGCCCATTTCACGGCCTTCGGCACGATAGGTTGCCGCCGCTGCCGTCCCCGTGCTGTGGCAGTCGATGATCGAAGCAATCAGCCCGCCGTAGACATAGCCTGGAATCGCAATGTGATATGGCCGGGGTGTAAAGAGAGCCACCGTCTCCTCTCCGTCCCAATAACTCTTGAGCTTTAGACCTTGCTCGTTGAGCTGGCCGCACCCATAACAGTAGTTCAGGTCATCCGGATAGTAGTCTTGAAATGCTTTCTGATTCATATCGGTATCTCTCCCGTCCATTTCACCGCAATAGACTAAGTTCTATTTCTCCTTTTTCCTGCCGCCCAATATATCACATTTTCGGGGCCGGACGGTAGTCATTCGGGATTTTTGTGAAAATCATTTCCACTTGTGCTACTGAGGAAGATTTCGTATTGTAGGAAACTGCTTCGATCTTAACGACTTAGCCTCACCGAGAGGGTCTGGCACTAAAATTGCTGCTTTTAAATAGGGAACAAAGGGGAACGGAGGATTACCGAATGGTAGCTTACGAATACTACTTGCGTGACGAAATAAAAGGGTTTGAATTAATCGGCGTATTACCAGAAAGAAGAAAAGATACAAGCAGAGTTACGGAGAAATCTATCATTGGTTTGGGGAAGAAGTTCTGGGGGGATAATGTAGATATCGATAACGTCCTTTTCGTAAGGGTAACCATTGATAAAATGACAGGGGAAATTTCCCGGCCCAAGCCTCCCTTGGGCTTCGACTTCGAGGATTAAGAAATCGAATTGAAAGTAGTGAACACCGGCAAGTCAAACAACGTGCGAAACATTCCCGAAATAAATCGGGGATGCCATTAGAATTGTTAACCTCCCGAGTAAATCTCATCTCATCAAAAATATCCAGTTGACAGCGTAGACTCTTTTCTTTATCTTTTGTTTAAGGAAGAATGATTTAGCAAAAAGGGCATCAACTCCGACCGGGGGTGAGAGGTTCGATGAAAATTCGTTCATTGGTCGAAAAGGACAGGGCTCGGTTGCTTTCCGTGGTGATCAAGACACAAGCTTTTACTTCTGCTGAAATCGATGTGGCGATGGAATTGATCGACATTGTGCTGAAGGATGAGAATCAAAAGGATTATGAGATTGATTGCATGGCAGACGATCAGGATGAGGCCACCGGTTATATTTGTTACGGCTCTGCACCTATGACCCAGGGAACTTTCGACCTTTACTGGATCGCCGTGGACCCGGACTTTCAGGAAAGGGGCGTCGGTTCAAAGCTCTTGAGTTTTTTGGAGAAGCGTGTGAAGGCGGAAGGGGGGCGGATGATTCTCGCAGATACGTCTACCATACCTCAGTATGAGAAGACTCGGAAATTTTATCTGAAGAATGGATTCGAAGAAGTGGCCACCATTCGGGATTACTATTATCCCGGCAATGATCGGGTTACTTTCTGCAGAAGGCTAACCCCCCTTCATCCCCCCTTAACTTAACGGGGGAATTGAGGGGGGTTACAAGAGGAGATAATACCCTCGGAAAGCCCATAATTAAATAGCGTGCTCGTGACTCGTGTCCGGCAAGAATGATTCGGGAGGAAACCTATGGAGAAGAGAAGAATCGGAGTTCTGACAGGAGGCGGGGATTGTGCCGGCCTCAATTCGGCCATCAAGTGGGTAGTGAAAACAGCATTGGATGATCGGCTCGTGAAGACCAGGAAGATCGAGTATGAGGTCGTTGGAATTCGCGATGGTTGGAAAGGCCTGGTTTCGCCCGATGGCGACAACGATGATCCGACTCCAAGGATTTATACTTTGACGGAGGAAATGGTGAGGACCTGGGACCGATACGGTGGGACCATGCTCGGGACCTCGCGAACCAATCCCTTTGATCCGAAGAACCATCGATCCAGGACCGTCCTCGAGAATATAGAGAAGTATCATTTGAACTACTTAGTGGCGATTGGAGGAGAGGATACCCTCGGAGTGGCTCACAAGCTTTATCTGGAGGGCATAAAGATGGTGGGGATTCCGAAGACCATCGACAAAGACCTTTCCGGGACGGATTACACCCTGGGATTTGAGACGGCGGTGAATGTGATCACGGAGGAGATCGACCGTCTCCGAACGACCGCAGGCTCCCACCGAAGGATCTTTGTGGTGGAGACGATGGGGAGGCAGGCGGGTTGGTTGGCCCTGGAGGGAGGGGAGTCGAGCGGCGCCTACATTATTCTGATTCCCGAATACGATTTCGAGGTTGAAAAGGTCAATCAATTGGTTTCGGAAGGAAGAAAGGAGGGGTTCCGGTACGAAATTATTGTGACAGCCGAAGGAGCGAAGCCTTCTGGATACGGTCCGATCACCAAAGAAGAGGGTGCTGATAGTTTCGGCCATAAGACATTGGGAGGAGTGGGGGAATTCTTAGCCCGAGAAATTTCGCGTTCGACAAAGATCGAGACCCGCAGTCTTACCTTAAGTCATCTGCAGCGTGGAGGTGTGCCCTGTGCCTATGATCGAAGGATGGGAAGGTATTTTGGAATTGCAGCCGTGGACCTGATCGTGAAAGAAGATTTCGGGAAAATGGTAAGTTATCGGAATGGCCGAATTACAGCCGTTCCGTTGAAAGAAGCCATCAGCAAATTGAGTTTGGTGGATGTCCAGACCCAGTATGATACAGACCGTTATAACGGCCGCAGAACCATCCTAAACTCGTGAGTTCTGAACTATCCTACCTTTGATTAAGTTGTCCTAACCAATATTTGGGTTGCCGGACGGTGTCAAGTGTGATGTT
>DATHCH010000168.1:0-4976 GCA_035319625.1 Thermodesulfobacteriota bacterium | reverse complement strand
GGGACCGCCTTCGAGAGACCCGGTTTTGCGAACCACATGTTCCGGTCGAGCATCAACAGCTTCTGACCTTTCACATTGGGTGGGGCCAGAAACTCTGCCAGTGAGTTAAAACCCCGCGCCGAGACCTTGATCGTTCGATGTTGTTCGCGGCCTCCTTCGATGGAATCGATTACAATTTCCCACTCCACTCCTTCTGCGTTGCCCCGGGCTTCATCCGCTTTCCGGAGGATATCCTTGGGACTCATGTCCGCATGAACCAAGGGGACGGGGAAGCTCAGGCAATAAATAAACGTAAGAACTAACAGTATCAAATATCGTTTATCAGATCGGTCGTTCATCATTTTTCTCCCTTCATCATTTCGTTACGTGTTTATACATGTCCCAGGGCGTCTACGACATTTTGTTTGGCCGCTCGCCTTGCCGGGATAATAGCCGCAAATAGGGAAAGGAAGATCATACAGAGTATCAGCACAAACAGGGCTTGAGGTACAAGGTCAACGACCAATGGCACAGGCGTAGAAATACCTGGAGGGATATAGGTCGGAGAGAGAGCCCGAATCATAACCCAGACGCTCATATACAGGACTACCCCTATCAAACTGCCGAAAAGGCCTAACAGGCCGCCTTCCATGGCAAAGAGCAACGATACACCTCTTCGCTTCAGGCCCAGAGCTCTCAAGGTCCCAATCTCTCTCGTTCTCTCCAGAACTGCCATACCCATCGTGTTGACCGTGCTCATCACCACGATAACCAAAACGATGGAAAATAGGAAAAGAAACATCATGTCGAACATCCCTCTGACCTTTGAGTAGAATAAAGACAATTCGTTCCAGGTCTTTATTTCACAGGCGATGCCTGCTTTGGTCAGTTTGGCCCGAAGGAGACTACGCATCTCCTCGGTTTTTTGCCAGTTGTCCAGCAAGACCACGATCCTTTCGGCCATTTTCGTGTCAAGAAGGGACTGGGCGAAGTCAAACGTGAAGCGCATATATTTGTCGTTCGTGGCATCGGACCCGGAATCATATACACCCATCACTTGCATGTCCATAGCGTTCATCTGCCCGCTGAGGGTTGTGGTCATCACCACCCCGTCTTTGCCGGCGGCGAGGTTCAGATACCTCGCTAAGTCCTGGGCGACTTCCACCCCGTAGGGCTTCTTGTCATTTAATCCTTCTCCTCTAATAGGTCTGAAAGCAGCCCAAGCTCCCTTAATCGTCCTGTCATCCTTGGGGACGACTCCCTGAGCTATGAAAATGGTGGAGGTAATTCCGTTTGACACAATGCCGGTCACTTGAATCTGAGGTGTGGCCAAAACGACCCCATTCTCTTCTTCAACAAGTTTTACAATTTTATCTGTCTCCGCTTTCGAGAGCATATACTTCTCAGGCTCAAGTTTTCCTTTCTCCTGCCAGCCGGCCTTGTTGATTGTTAAATTGCCTAAACCCTCTCCACGGATAGCTGAAACCCTTAACCCGTAATACATATTATGGATATAACCGTAAAAGAGGCTGATCGCTGCAAATCCCACGCCGATCGCCAGCAACGTAACAAAGGACCGACGCTTATTTCTTAGAATATTGCGGATGGCTAATTTTGTCCATTTCATCATGGCTTCGTACCTCCGTCGACGATCCGGCCATCCTCTAAGCGCACCAGGCGTTTGACCTGATCCAGCAGCCGCTGATCGTGGGTGGAAAAGATAAACGTGGTTTCCTCTTTTTCATTCAGCTCTCGCATCAGGTCGATGATCATGCGTGCGGTTTCCGAATCAAGATTGGCCGTGGGTTCATCGGCAATCACCAAAGAGGGATCATTCACTAATGCCCTCGCAATCGACACCCTCTGTTGTTGCCCCCCGGACATTTTGGCGGGGCGATTACGGGTGAGTTCACTTAAGCCCACTTCCTCTAAACGGCTCAATGCCTTGGTCTTCGCTTCTGAAAAAGATGCGCCCTTTATCTGAAGGGGGAGCATGACATTCTCCAGGGCGGAGAGAACCGGGACCAGGTTAAAACCTTGAAAGATAAAACCGATCGTTTCGTTGCGATGTTCGCTTCTTTCGTTATCCGACAAAGAGCGAACATCCTTGCCGGCAATCGCCAGTTCCCCGGTAGTTGGTTCATCAATGGCGCCGATGAGGTTCAGGAGTGTCGTCTTCCCGGAACCGGAGGGTCCCCATATGGCAACAAATTCCTTTTTCTCTATGCTTAAGTCGATTCCGCGAAGGGCATGCACCACCGTTTCACCCAGATGATAGTCTTTCGTTATGTTTTTCATTTCAATGAGAGCCATATCATTTCTCCTTTTGAACGGTTTCAGCCATGGTTTGGTATTTTTGAGCCTTGGTTAGGTCGCCGTCCTCTTTGTACAAAGCTGCGAGACTGTGATAAACAGAGGTCTTGAGTTGCAAGGGGACCTTCAGACCCTTTTCAAATAAATCGGCCAAATGCTCGAAGTCTTCGTAGGCGATTGGGCGCCGGTTTAGAAACTTGGGTAAGGACTTCGAGTTATTTGCCCGGGTCATTCTTATAGCAATATTGTCAGGATCCTTTCGGACAGCCTTATCCATATACTCAACTCCCTTATTTACAAAAGACATCCGGTCCATTGGGTCCGAGGCATCCTTGGCCAGCAGCGTATAGGCGCTGCCAAGATAACAAAGAGCCACATGGTCGTCCATTTTCTTCTGATGTGCTTTCTCGAGATACTGGATCGCCTTCTTGGTATAGACCTTGGAATCCTTAAGGGCTGCATTATGGTAGGCTATCCCGAGATCACGGAGTGCTTCGTAGTCAGAAGGGTTTTTGTCAAGGCGCTGCTGCAACTGAGTAATTTGGGCTAACGTAGCTGCCAGTTCCTTGTCCCCGAATTTCTCTTGAGCGGAGGCCAGGGATGTTGAAAGCAGAAAGACCAGACTTACCGCCCCAACCAGATTAAACAATGAGCTGTGAGAAACACGATTCATAACATTCCCCCTTTCTCCTAAAGCTTCTGAGATCATTCCCTCCCCCTCTCATTTCAGATCAACCCCCAATCTTCTATCATCTTGCCAAATGTTATCTCTCCACTTCTCAATACTGCACTATAACCGCCTCCGGGATTGCTCCAAGCGCTTGCCAGGTAGAGTCCTCTGATCGGTGTTCGATTATCCAGCCGGTTCATATAGGCGTTGTCCATGGACTGCTCAAATCCATAGATAGCTCCTTCGTAATTGCGCGTAAAGGTCCAGTTGGTCAAAGGCGTAGCCGACTCTTTCACTTCGATCATGGAAGAAAGCCCGGGGATGACTTCTTCAGCACGCCGGATAAGGATATCTGTCCATCTCGCTTTCTCTCTGTTGTAAGCCTCCTTGCGGCCTAACCGGTAATCGGCCTCAAATTTCCGCCATGGTTCATGGCCGGTTAGAAATAGGAGGGTCACGGTGGAAGTGCCTGGCTTGGAGTAGCCTTCAAAAAGGTTGTCGTAAATGACGACACCGAAGGAACCCTTATCGACCTCGCCGTTCACGGAGAATTGATAATCGTCTTCCGGTCCCCGGCCTGAGATGACTCGATGACGGTATCCCTTGATCCTGCCCCTCAATTCCTGATTTAGCCCCAGCCAGACAATAAATGAGGAAATGCTCGGCCGGTATGTTTCCAGTTTTTTCAAGTAATCAGCTGGGACCACCTCTCGGGGCAACATCTCCTTGAAGGTGGTGATAGCGCTCGCATTACTCACCACGGCCTGAGCTGGTAAGACCTTCCCGTCGGATAATCCAACCCCTTCCACGGCGCCACTTTTAACGATAATTTTTTCAGCTCGGGTTCCGTATAGAATCTTTCCACCCGAAGTCTCTATGGCCCTGGTTAAAGCAAGACTCAATTCTTGCGAGCGAGGTTTGACATAATAGGAACCGTTCCTGAGGTACTGTCCAAGGGCAACAGCATAGTAAAACCCCGAGAGCTTGGACGGAGGCAACCCGTAGGAGCCCCACTGGGCAGCTAATACATTCTTCAGCAAGGGGTCTTTTACATAACTATCCAAAAAATCTGCTAACGTCTTGTCTCTCGCATTCCACATCTTTGGATAGAGAAGGGGAAAGTTAGCTCTGGAAACCTTCTTTTCGCGGGCGGATTTTTCAGCTTCTTCGGCAATGCCGATGATTTCTTGAATGACTCCTCTGATCCCCTCCTTCTCAGCGGGAAAATATTCGGCCAAAGCGCGAATCAAAGCTTCCGGATCTCGGGATGGAAACGGAATATCCATTTTAGGGTCCTTAAATCTCAAGACGTCCGGCAGTTCTATCAGCTGCAATTTCTCCAGTACGCCTAAATCCTTCAAAGAGCGCGCTGCAGCATTATCGTGAATGGAGGTCCCATGGGGGGAGACTTCAAAGGTAAATTTTCCCCCTGCCCGATCAAAAGAGGTTGCATAGCCGCCGGGAATGTGATGCTGCTCAACGAGCGTTACGGGGATGCCAAATCTCGACAGATAAGCGCCGCAACACAGTCCTCCCAATCCTGAACCGATGATCACCGTAGGGTAATTGCCTTTAGGTCCCATATTGACGGCATAGGCTGCGATCTGCTTCCAGTCAAGAGCGAATGAAGCTGCAGCCGCGGCTGAAAGAGTCAGAAACGAACGCCTGGAAAGTTTTTTGTCAAGCACGGTCTTACCTCCTTTCAAGTAAAATGGTTTCACTTCTTCGCCCCTCTTACACACGCCTACTGAAGTTCAATCTTAATATCGGTCATGTCCTTATCCACCTTAAAAGCGATTTCTTCAAACGTAGGTCCCCTGAAGGCTGGCCTGCTGGGCCGATACATTCCCCATGGCTCCGCTGGGCCGAAGTTGCCGCTATCCAAGATTCTATTGCCGTTTAGATCCTGGAAACATCTGATCCCATACGTTCCTTCAGGAACATTCGTAAATGAGAAAGGAATTTTTCCTTTCTCTAAATCTTCTGGACTCAGTTCTATTATTGACTTAAATTG
>DATHCH010000167.1:0-13997 GCA_035319625.1 Thermodesulfobacteriota bacterium | reverse complement strand
ATAATTAAGCACATATTTGGAGAAAATTCTTATAGAATTCCTATTTCGTCTAACAAATCCATGATAGGCCATGCCTTGGGGGCTGCTGGGTCAATAGAACTCATTGCGAGTGCTTTGACAATAAGACACCAAATTATCCCTCCAACAATAAACTATGAATTTCCAGATCCGGAATGCGATTTGGATTATGTTCCAAATGAAGGACGAGAGGGCTCCATTATCACGGTGCTAAAGAATTCCTACGGTTTTGGAGGCAAGAACTCAAACATAATAATCAGAAAATACGAGTAAAATGAATACTTCTTACATTATCTCATTAGCTATCACGGGAACGCTAAGCTTATTGTTAGGAATTTTTGTGTATTTAAGAAACAGATCTTCAGATGTGAATAGAGTCTGGTTCTTCCTAAGTTTAAGCGTCTCATTATGGAGCTGGGGAATGTTCGGGAGAGATGTAGCTACAGAAAAAACAACTGCTCTCTTCTTTGTTCGACTATGTTATGTAGGATCCATTTTCATACCCCCGTTTTACTTCCATTTCGTGAATTCTTTAATAGAATTAAGGCAAAATCGGCTAATGTTAACATTTTATGCATTAGCATTCATCTTCTTAGCCTTTGATTTCACCCCTTTACTTATCAAAGACGTAAAACCGATATTATCTTTCCGCTACTACGGTGTTCCCGGGTCAATTTATCCTTTTTACGCAGTTTCACAATTAATGGTTATGCCCTATGGACACTACACTTTGTTCAAGCGTCTTAAATATGCGAAGGGGCAAACCAGGAATCAAATCAGATACGTCTTAATTGCAGCTGTTATTGGCTTTTTGGGGGCGATGACAACTTTCTTGCCTGTTTTTAATATTGAGGTGTTTCCATTCGGATTTTACTTTGTCTCAGCTTACGTAATAGTTATCTCATATGCAATTGTAAAGCACCGTTTGATGGACATCCATATCGTCCTTAAAAAAGGAACGACGTATGCTCTTTTAATATTGCTCCTTTTCGTCCCATCTTTTCTCTTAACTCTCCTGTTCCAAAAGATTGTTTACGGAAATGTCCATTACCTTTTGTTAGGCTTTCTCTCGCTCCTCCTTTTGTTGGTGGCGATCGTGTTTAACAGAATTAAGCCTCGTGCCGAAAGGGCCGTGGAACAATTTCTTTTCAAGAATCGGTATGATTATCGCGAAACCCTGGCGAGATTCAGCAGAGCGATGGTCACCATCCTCGATTTACAATCCCTTGCAAAAAGCGTCTTTGAAACAATTACGCAGACGATGGGGGTTGAGAAGGCATCTTTATTTTTATGGAATGAGGAGAAAGAAGCCTACTCTCTATTTGAATCGAAGAACATTAATGTGACCACAACAAACCCTAAGCTTCCTAAAGACGACCCTCTGCCCCGCTATTTGCAGAAAATGGGAGAGATCATCATCCGGGAAGAATTAGCCAAGGGGGCTAATATTCCCGAACTAAAATATATTGTTAACATGATGTCCTTGATAGGGGCGGAGGTGAGTCTCCCCCTCATTTCAAAAGGACAACTCGTTGGGATGCTTAACCTGGGCTACAAGTTTAATAAAGATATCTATTCCCATGAAGATATTGAATTGCTCAGCACCCTGGCAAACCAGACAGCGATCGCCATTGAGAATGCAAGGCTCTATGAAGATTTGAAAAGATCAAAATCCTATATCCGAAGAGCAGACCGTCTTGCTTCTCTGGGAACCCTTACAGCTGGGTTGGCCCACGAAATTCGTAACCCGTTGGTTGCCATTAAGACCCTAACTCAATTACTTCCGGATCGACTTGAAGATGAGGAATTCCGAGATCAATTTCTCAAGATTGCCGCCGGCGAGGTCGATCGGATTTCCTCGTTAGTCAATGAGCTCCTCGATTTTGCCAGACCTTCCGATCCAAAGCTGGAGTTTGAGGATATCAACACAATTTTGGATGGAATGATTCTCCTGGTTTCAACCGAAACGAAAAAGAGACAAATCGACATCCTTAGAAGCTATGCCTCTGATTTACCCCATGTCCAGATTGACCGCGAACAGATCAAACAGGTTTTTTTGAACGTCTTATTAAATGCGATTCAGGCCACTTCCCAGAATGGAAAGATTACTGTTAAGACCCGATCTTTTATAAAACCAGGAGGTGAACCCTACATTCAGGTCGAGTGTACAGACACCGGATGTGGAATTCCGCCGGAGCACATAGAGGAAATCTTCAATCCCTTCTTTACCACGAAAAGTACGGGAAGCGGCTTAGGGCTCTCCATCTCGCATCAGATCATCCAAGAACACCGAGGCTATATTGATGTGGAGAGCCAGTGGGGCAAGGGAGCCTCCTTTTTTATCAATTTACCGGTCAATCAAGATCATCCGAAAAGGAGAAAGAGTGATTTAGAAAATATTGAAGAATTCGACGAGATCGTCGAGAAGTGATGAATGACTAGGAGTTAACCTACAACGATCCTCTCTTCTTGACATCCAACTTCCTTTCTCATATATTTAACTCACCCGAAGGCAAATTCTTGTAAAGTTCCCCCCGCACGTAATGGCGAAAATGAGAAAGTTTCTCATTAATACTCTATCGAAAGGGGCCTTAAATTTATGAGAGCAGAAGACATCAAGAAGATCGCGCTCGTCGGCGCAGGTGACATGGGCCATGGCATCGCGGAAATCGCTGCCATGGCAGGTATTAAGGTAAATCTCTACGACATCAAGCAGGAATTTGTGGACAGGGGTAAGAGCAAAATAAAGGAAAGCCTCGAAAAACAGGTGTCGAAGCAGAAGATGACCGCGGAGGATATGAACAAGGCGATGGGCAATATCCAGGGGTTCATCGTTCTAAAGGACGCGGTGAAGGATGTCGATTACACGATCGAAGCCGCCCCTGAGATACTCGACCTTAAAGTAAAGATATTCAAGGAAATTGACGAGCACGCGCCGAAGCACGCCATCCTTGCATCAAACACATCCAATATGAGCGTTACGAAGATGGGCGCCGCAACGAAAAGACCGGACAAAGTCGTCGGCCTTCACTTCTTTAACCCCCCGGTCATGATGCTTCTGGTTGAGGTCATCCGTGGCAAGAAAACCTCTGAGGAAACCATGACCGCGAGCCATGATCTTGTTCTCAAATTCAAAAACTTCAGGGGTGTGATGGTTCCGGTCCGTGTGGAGAAAGACACCCCAGGATTTATTTACAACAGGCTTGGGGCCCCCGTGGGGCTTTATATCTCTGTGTTGTATGATAGAGGCCTCGTGGATCCCGAGGCCGTTGACGCCAAAATCAGGTCCATTGGCGCACCGATGGGTCCTTATGAGATCATGGATTACACCGGACTGGACGTGAATCTGCACGGAATGGAATATTTTTCTGAAACACTGTCACCTGAATTCAAGGTGCCTAACTGGCTCAAGAAGATGAACGAGGCCGGAGCGCTTGGCAAAAAGACCGGCAAGGGCATTTTCACTTGGCCGGGAGGCGCCAGACCGACGATCGGCATGAGCAAGGCCGATCCCAACTTTGACCCGATGGATATTATCTGTATTCAGGTAAATGAAGGGACTAAACTCCTGGAAGAGGGCGTTACCAAAAGCCCCGTGGAGATCGACAAAGCGGTGGTGAATGGCGGCGGGTCAGTCATTGGCCCCTTTACCCTTGGCAAAGGAATGGGATGGGCGAAAGTAGCTGAGCGATGCGAGGCCATCTCGAAGAAGCTTGGCATTAAGTGGTTTATGCCCACCCAGACCCTGAAGAAAGGGAATATACAGATGTAAGGAAACCCTAACCCCACTTCATCCCCCCTTAATTAAGGGGGGAATAGAGGGGGGCCGCCTCCGTGTCTTTTTACGACTCAAGGATCTCCAGGTGGGCATAACAGACTTTCAGACGTTTGCTGCCCACGGTTCCAAAAACAATGGTTGCCTTTTGATTCTCGTCCATCCCTTCTATAAATTTGACCCTTCCCACGCCGAATTTCGGATGTTTCACTCGCATCCCTATTCTGAGAGGGAAGAATCCCTCCGGGCTCAGCACAAGGCCACCCTCTTCCGGGAAGGAAATCTCCTGGGAAAGGTCTTCCGGCATGATCTCGGTCTGATGAGCATCCTCTCTCCAGTGAGCTTCTTGTGAAAACAAGCTTTCCATTCTCCCCTTTTTCTCCTCGAATTGAATCAATTCGACCGGCAGTTCATCAAGAAAACGGGAGGGAAGATTGGCGCGGCCCACACCAAACGTGGACCGTTCTTCCGCTCTTGAAAAAAAGAGCCTTTCCTTCGCACGTGTCATCCCTACGTAGAAGAGCCTTCTCTCCTCCTCCATATCTTCAATCTCCTCGCCCCTCCGGTAGTGAGGAAGAAGCCCCTCTTCTATTCCAACGATGAAAACCATTGGAAACTCCAGTCCCTTTGCGCAATGGAGGGTCATCAGAGAAACCCGATTTCCCTTATCCTCGTAAAGGTCCACATCCGTCACTAACGAGACCTTATCCAAAAAGCTTTCCAGCGAAACCCTCTCTTCTTCCTGCTCAAGGCTCATCATCACGTTGATAAGCTCATCCACGTTTTCCATCTTTGAAATGGCTTCATCCGTTCCTTCTTCCTTCAATCGTTGAAGGTACCTTGTTTTGGCGAGAAGTGCTAAGGTGAGCTGGCTAAGGGTGAAGGATCCCGCATCTTTTCGGAACTCCTCTATCAATTGGATAAACTCTTTCATCTTCGCCTTGACAGCCGGCGGCAGCCAGTCTTCCTCGATCCCCTGTTTTAATCCTTCATAAAGGGGAAGCCCTTTCTCTCTGGAGAAGGTCTCTATCTTCTCGACTGTTTTTTCCCCGATCCCCCTCGATGGGACATTGATGATCCTTTTCAGACTGAGGCCGTCAGAGGGGTTATCGATCAACTTCAGGTAGGCCAGGACATCCTTAATCTCTTTTCGCTCATAGAATTTCATTCCCCCTACCACCGTGTAGGGAATCCGGTTTTTGACCAGTTCATCTTCCAGGGCACGAGACTGGGCATTAATCCGATAGAAAACAGCCACGTCATGATAAGAACTGCCGGATTTCCCCGGGGAGACATGCTCCATGATTTTTTCTGTGACAAAGCGCGCCTCGTCCTCTTCATCCTCGGCTACAAAAAAAGTGAGGGGCTCTCCTTCTGGATTCTCCGTCCAGAGTTTCTTCGCTTTCCTATAACGGTTTTGACGTACGACATGGCTGGCAGCCTCGAGGATGTTCTGCGTGGAGCGATAATTCTGTTCCAGGGTGATGACTCTCGCCTCGGGAAAGTCCTTCTCGAAGTTCAAAATATTTCCTACTTCGGCTCCCCTCCAGCGGTAGATGGATTGATCATCATCTCCGACCACACAGATGTTGTGATGCGCCTCTGTCATCTCTCTGATGAGTTGATATTGGATCAGGTTGGTATCTTGAAATTCGTCCACCATCACATAGCGGCAGAGTTCCTGATAAGACCTGCGAACCTCCGGAAAGCGTCTGAAAAGAATCGTCACGAAGGTAAGTAGATCTCCAAAGTCGAGGGCATTGTTTCTATGGAGGTCCTCTTGATAGCGTTGATAGACCACTGCCAGCCTCTTTTGGAAGATATTATAGGGGTTGGGAGAATATTGATCCGGAGTGACCCCAGCATTTTTCAATTGGTCAAGGCTGGATTGGATCGCCCGAGGAGGAAACATCTTGAAGTCGAGGTTCAACTCCTTCATGATCGTCTTGAGGTGCCGCTCCTGATCCTGATCGTCGTAGATGACAAAATTTCTTTTGAAGCCGAGATGCTCAATATGCTGCCTCAGGATGCGCGCACAGGCTGAATGAAACGTGGATATCCAGGTCCCCTTTGCCGATGTCCCAAGGAGTCTCTCCACTCTTTCGCGCATCTCATCGGCTGCTTTATTGGTAAAGGTGACTGCAAAGATGTTCCACGGACGCACCCCTTTTTCTTGAATGAGATAGGCGATCCGGTAGGTCAGGACTCTGGTCTTTCCGCTTCCGGCGCCCGCAAAGACAAGGAGTGGCCCCTCGGTTTCCAAAACCGCCTTCTGTTGAACGGGATTGAGATCATTGAGAAGAGGCATAGCGATAAGGAAATGTCAAATATCAAAATCCAAATGTCAAAGGAATTCGTAATGAAAAGGTTTAGGATGAGGTTAAGGTTGAGTAAAGTTTTAAAAATTCAAAAGTATTTCTTAGATAAGTATGCTTGAGATCTTTGCTCCTTTCTCAACCTAAATCTGAACCTCAACCTTAGCCTTATTATTCCACCGTCACACTCTTGGCCAGGTTTCTCGGCTGATCCACATCCGTGCCTTTGAAGTCAGCCATATAGTAGGCCAAAAGTTGAAGGGGAATGGTGAGGAGAATAGGGGTGAGAGAGGGAAGCGTCTCGGGGATGGTGATCACATCATCCACCTTCTTGACGATCTCTCGATCGGAGGGAGAAGCAAGGGCAATGATTTTTCCTTCCCTTGCCCTGACCTCTTCGATATTCGAGACCACTTTCTCATACACATCGTTCCGGGTGGCCAGGACGACGACCGGCATCTCACGGTCGATCAAGGCGATGGGGCCATGCTTCATCTCACCAGCCGGATAGCCTTCCGCATGGACATAAGAGATCTCCTTCAATTTCAATGCCCCTTCCAAGGCAATGGGGTAATTGATCCCTCTCCCGAGATAGAGAAAATCTCTGGCATGGAGGTACCTTCTGGCAACCTTGGCCACTTGACCGGAAGTCTTCAGCATTTCTTCCATGAGGTGCGGGACCCTGACCAATTCTTCAATCAAACCCTTACCTTTCTCCTGTGTGAGGAAACCCAGCCCTCTCCCGATTCGAAGACCTATAAGGAAGAGGATGACCAATTGAGTGACAAAGGTCTTGGTGGAAGCCACGCCAATCTCGGGGCCCGCATGGGTGTAGATCACATGGTCTGCCTCTCTTGCCAAACTCGACTCCACCACATTGCAAATGGCTAACGTCGCTGTCCCCTTTCGCTTTGCCTCCCTCAACGCCGCCAGGGTATCAGCCGTCTCCCCAGATTGGGAGATGGCCACAAGAAGATCATCCTTTCCTATAATTGGATTCCGATATCGAAACTCAGATCCGATATCCGCCTCCACTGGAATTCGGCAAAACTCTTCGATAAGAAACTTTCCCACGAGCGCGGCATGGTAAGAGGTGCCACAGGCAATCAGGTGGATCCTCCGAATCTTCTTCAGGAACTGTGGGTCTAAGTGAACGTCTTCGAGGACGACATCGCCTTTCTCCTCTGAAAGCCGACCCCGGATGGTATCCGTCACCGCCCGTGGCTGTTCAAAGATCTCCTTAAGCATAAAATGTTTATATCCACCCTTTTCAGCCATGAGAGGGTCCCAGCTCACATGCTTTATCTCCTTCGAGACTTCGTCCCCCCTCGAACCGAACACTTTCACCCCTTCAGAAGAGAGAAGGGCTACCTCGCCATCCTCCATAAAGATAAAGTCCCGGGTGTAGGGAAGAAGGGGAGGAATATCCGAAGCGATAAAACACTCTCCTTTCCCCAGACCGATCACCAATGGACTCTCCTTGCGGGCGGCGATCAAAGACTGTTCATTTCCTTCGAGAAGAATTCCCAGCGCATAAGAACCCTTGATTTTATCCAACCCTAATCGAACCGCCTCCAGGGAGGAATGGCCTTCCTGAACAAATTCATCAATCAGATGAGAGACGATCTCCGTATCCGTCTCCGATGTGAAAACATGGCCCTTGCTCTTGAGCGTTTCTTTGAGAGGAAGATAGTTCTCAATGATGCCATTGTGGACCACGGCGACCTTGCCTGCCTTATGGGGATGGGCATTTTCGTCCGATGGCCTACCGTGGGTCGCCCACCGAGTATGGCCTATCCCTACCTTTCCATCAAAGGTCTCCCCTCCGATTAACTCTTCCAATCTTGTCAACTTTCCTTCTTTCCTTCGGATCTCAACCTTCCCTCGATGAAAAACCGCGATGCCTGCAGAGTCATAGCCTCGATATTCAAGTCGTTTGAGCCCGTCGATAAGAATCTTTGCCGTCTCTCTGGGACCGATGTATCCGACAATGCCACACATATTTCACTCCTTCTCGTTTCTCATTTTTTTCCGGCGATGCTTAATCTTCTCTCCCCATCCCTTGATATTCCTCTGTCTCGTTCGGCTGATTGCCAATGCCCCTCCTGGAACATCCTTTGTGATGGTGGACCCCGCACCAATCGTAGAACCATTTTCCACCTTGACGGGGGCTACAAGTTCCACGTTCGACCCCACAAAAACCCGGTCACCGATGATCGTTTGATGCTTCTCGAACCCGTCGTAGTTACAGAAGATCGTTCCCGCACCGATATTCACACCCTCTCCAAGCGAAGCATCTCCGATATAGGCAAGGTGGTTGGCCTTGGAACCTTTACCAACGACCGATTTCTTCACCTCCACAAAATTGCCAATCTTCGCTCTCGTCTTGATCTCACTTAAAGGCCTGAGATGGGCAAAAGGCCCGATGATGACCCCATCTTCGACCTTGCTTTCAGTGATCACAACATTCGAGCGAACCGTTACCTCATTGCCAAGCACGGAGTCTGTGATCTTTGAGTTCGATTCGATGATACAGCGTCGGCCGATTTTCGTCATCCCATGGAGATAACAATTCGGGTAGAGAGTTGTTTCGTTCCCCACCTCAACCGCTCCCTCCACGTAGGTCGTTTTGGGATCGAGAACGGTCACCCCGGAAAGCATGATCTCCTTCAGCTTCTCCAGTCTGAGAACCTCATTGGCAACGGCAAGATCGACCCTCGTGTTGATTCCCATCACCTCCACGGGATCTTTCACGATATGAGCGGAACACCTCAAACCTTTCGTCTTTGCAATCTCAACCAGGTCGGTGAGATAGTATTCGCCTTGTGCATTATCCTTTCCAATCTTCCTTAAGCCCTCGATTAAAAAGGAAGCCTTCACACAATATATCCCTGAGTTAATCTCGCGGATTGATTTTTCCTCCCTCGAGGCATCCTTTTCTTCCACAATCTTTTCCAGCCAACCTTCGGAACTTCGGATAATCCGACCGTACCCAAACGGATCCTCCACCTCGGTCGTTAACACGGAAAGGGTCGAATTGCTCTTGCCATAGGCATCAATAAACGTATGGAGGGTACCCGCTTTCACCAAGGGAACATCTCCGCAGAGGATGAGAACAGTACCGGTGAATGTCTTTAGAAATGGAATGGCTTGCAAAGCTGCATGACCTGTGCCCAGTTGTTGTTCTTGAAGTGCGAACTGAATCTGCGGGTTTTCAAATCTCTCTTTAATTTGATCCGCTTGATAGCCTATCACCACAATCGTCTTTTCAGATTTGATTCCTTCCAGGGAAAGTTCAATGGGATAGGAAAGCATGGGAAGTCCCAGGATGGGATGGAGCACTTTGACCAGTTCTGACTTCATCCGGGTCCCTTTCCCGGCCGCGAGGATGACGGTGGTAATACCCTCCAAATCTTTATCCTTTCATATTGATTTAACCTCTTTTATACTATGGAAGGGCCTTTTCGTCAACCCTGGCCAAGTCGGCAAATGGTTGACAAGAGCCTTTTAGGGGTGTAGATTAATTTGCCAAATGGAGGGTTTACAGACCATTTGACCCATAAATCGCGTTGAGTCGTGTTTGTGGGTTATGGTTTGTCTCAGCACCGAAAAAGATAATGTCCGGTATAGAAAATGCATAATATCTATCCAAATAGTTTCACTACTTTCGTTCCGGGACCGGAGGGACAGAAACAAGATGGGATGTCCTCATTTTCTTGAATATGCCCGTATCCCGGAAAACCCTCGATTGTGCTATAATTACACAGGGTTTAATAATGAACAGTATAAATCCGTATAGTTCAGACTTTATGCCTCACATATGGCCTATCGGTGGAGGAAAGGGAGGAACCGGCAAGAGTTTTCTCACCAGCAATATGGGGATTCTGTTAGCCAGGCAGGGGTTCAAGACCCTTCTGATCGATGCCGACCTCGGCGCACCCAATCTTCACACGATCGTCGGTCTTCCCAATCCGGCCATAAGCCTTTCTGATTTTCTCAATAAGAGAGTGACGACGCTTCAGGAAACCGTCCTCGAAATGCCGATCCATAATCTTTTTCTGATCAGCGGAGCCAAAAATAAGTTGGATATCGCCAATCTCGCTCACGAACAGAAGATGAAAGTACTCCGTGCGATATCAAGACTTGATTATGACTACATTCTGCTCGATCTCGGCACAGGCACCTCTTTTAATACCATCGATTTTTTCACCATATGGGACTCTGGAATTTTTGTTTGTAATCCAGAACCTACATCGATCGAAAATATCTATAGGCTGATTCGCTCCGTATATGCTCGCAAGATTCGTCAAGTGCTCAAGATCGACCGCTTTAGGAATCTGGCTGAGAAAGCGGAAGCACAGAACCCGGACGCCACCATCCATCATCCGGAATACCTCCTCGATATGTTGAAGACGATTGATCCGGAGCAAAGCGGTAAAATAGAAAGAATTTTGAAGGCCTTCCAATTCAAGCTCGTTCTGAATCAGGTTCGAAGACAGGATAACCCAAAGATCGGGGCGCTTGTCTGCAAGATCGTAGAGAAACACCTCGGTATGAGAATTCAGTTTATAGGCAACGTCAGTTTCGACGAACGGGTCCACGAGGCAGTGTGCAGGAAAGAGTCTTTTGTCGATCAATATTCCTACTCCCAGGCCACACTGGATCTGAAAGTTATCATTAAGGCCATCACGGGCGTGACGGAGGAGCAGGCCGTGGCTTCGTAAACCCTGACTTTCGCTTAAGCGAGTTCCAACATTAGGTCATGATCGTATGAAGAAACTTGAGGACCTGAACTTTTATGAAGTTCTGGAAGTTGCATTCGATGCGTCCCCATTTGGGGTCCATCAGGCCTATAAAGAAATGACCCAACTCTACCATGACGATTCTTTGGCAAGCTATTCCTTTTTTTCCAGAGAGGAACGAGAGAAGATCCTTGCGAAACTGGATGAAGCGTATTCTACCCTGATGGATGAAAAGAAAAGATCGCGCTATGATCAATTACTGATTGAACGCGGCATCCTCGAAAAGTCGACGCAATATCAGGGGGATCGGATGAAGTCGGGTCTGATGTATGATGTAAAACGTGCTGCCGCGAATACGGCGTTAAGGATAAGAGACCGATTAAAACCTATCGTGTCCTCAAACCCTGTGATCCAAGAAATCCTGGCCAACGATGTCTTATCAGGAAGAGATTTGAAGAAGATCAGGGATGAATTGGGCATATCTCTCGAGGAGATCTCAGAATTGGTGAAGGTCAGAGTTGTTTACTTGCATGCTATTGAGGATGATCAGTTTGAAAAAACCCCTTCAAGAATATTCCTAAAGGGTTTCTTGAGGGCCTATGCCCAATGCATTGGGTTGGATGCGGACGTCGTGGCAAGTCGTTATCTAAAAAGAATCCATGACTAAAAAGGAGACAGGAGAAAGGACGGTCTTCTCCACCCAAGAAGGAGACGCTCAGAAATGAAAGACAAACAGATATCGGAAGAAGAACTACTCGAAGAATTGGATACGATGTATCAACGGGTTGCTGATATCGAAAAAGAGGAGGCTGCGGAGGCCCCGACCTTTGTAAAAACAAAACCTAAGCAGAGGAAAAAGGGAGTTTTCCGCACCATTCTCATCGCAATGTTTATTTTCTTTATTGCCTTGGCATCTATCTTGGCCATTACCATCTTTGACCCAGTGGCCCTCCTCCAGCGTTTAAGAACGGGCGATACGCAGCCGTCAACTGTTGTCACCCCTCGATCTCCCTCCAAACGCCCTGCCGTTGCCCCCTCTCCAGCAGCCCCTAAGTCCCCTGCTGCTGTCGTTACTTCTCCGGAGCCTCAAAAGCCCCAAGCTGTCGCCGCTTCTTCAGCAGCTCCGCCTCCCCCTCCTGTTGCCACCCCACCCGCCACCACAGCTCCCACTTCTGTCACCCCCTCTCCTGCACCCCGAAAACCCGCTTCCCAATTGCCTCCGGTTCAGGCGAAGCAGGAAGCGGTGAAAAGTCCTCCGCAAGAAACGGAAAAATCAAAACCGATACCTCAAGAAGCGATGCAACCCAGCAAATCTTTACCCCGGGGAAAATATTTTGTCATACAGGTCGGAGCATTTCGCGATAGGGAAAATGTTCGCGAGCTTGTGGAAGCCTTTAAGAAAGAAGGGTTGGAGGCCTATTGGATACCGATGAAAAGCGAGAGTGGAGAGACCTTATACAGGGTCTTTGTGGGGCGATTTACGGATACAAATGAGGCGGCCGAGGTTTTAAAAGACAAAAAGATTTTCAAAAATTATCCCGACAGCTTCATCAAAGCGGTTCCCTCTTCCAAAGTGAATCGTCAGTAACACAAGACATATTTTTTCCATTACCCTCCTTTGATATCTGAAGTGAGCCGCAATTCCCCAGTGATGGGTAATGTTTCACGACGGTATGTCAGCCTCGAACGATAAAAGCCACGCAGCATTATCCTCTCCCTTAACGCCTGCCTGCCCTGCACCATATTAGGTTCAGGGCCTCCCGGTAGGCAGGTGGGGATACATGGAGTATGTTCCCGCTCATCTCCCTCTCCCGCCAGGGGAGAGGGAGATGAGGGCTGAAATATTGAGTGCTGGAGCCGAAGGACATACCCTGTGCATGGTCGAAAATAATTGGTATTTCTTGAAATCCCGCTCAAATTTTTTTAAAAAGAAGCATGCCATTTAACCTCTCCTTCCCAAAAGACAAACCTTTTGATGTGGTGGGGATGGGCCTCAACTCCGTCGATTTCCTTTGCGTGGTTCCGGAATTCCCCACCTTGAATTCAAAAATGGAAATGCTACAGTTTTCCAAACAAGGAGGGGGCCAGGTGGCTACCGCCATGGTGGCCCTGAGGCGATGGGGTGTAAAAGCAAAATATATTGGAAAAGTTGGAGGGGATGAATTGGGTCAATTTTCTCTCCGTTCCATCCGTCAGGAGGGAGTGGATGTTTCCTCAGTGATAACCGAACCCAACGCCACAAATCAGTACGCTACGATCATTGTGGATCGCTCAACCGGAGACCACACCATCCTCTGGAATCGAGACGACCGATTGATGTATCGTGAAGGAGAACTCCGAGAAGAGGAGATCTGCTCCGGAAAACTTCTCCACTTGGACGGGCACGACATCCATGCTGCTATTCGGAGTGCAAGCTGGGCAAAGGAAGAAGGGATTTCAACCGTCGTTGACCTTGATAAGGTAGAACCTCTTACGCCTGAGCTGATCAAAAAGATTGACTTCGTCATCACCTCATCAAGGTTCCCCACGCTTTTTACGGGAATTTCAGACCGGGAAAAGGCTCTCGTCGAAATGCAGAGACAGACCCCTGGATTTCTCTGTGCGACCCTGGGCCGTGAAGGTGCCATGGCTTTGGTGGATGGAGAAATCCTCTACGTTAAAGGATTCGAGGTAAATGCCGTCGATACGACCGGTGCAGGCGACGTCTTTCATGCAGGGTTCATTTACGGCCTATTGCAGAATTGGGAGGTGAGGGAGATTTTGCGATTTGCCAATGGAGCGGCAGCCCTCAAATGTGGAGACCTTGGCGGCAGAAAAGGAATTCCCACTCTGGAAGAGATTCATAAATTCTTGATGCCCTCTTAACTCTCCGGAGGTGAAACTGACCACTCTGCTTGCGAAATCCTGATGGATGAGTAATATTGTTTGACGAAGTGGCTTTTCCAAGGCCAAAGAAATGCAGCGTGTCTAAAGGAGAACTGAGATGTTTGCTGGGAAAACAATTTTGGAGATCATTCAGATCGGTGGTTTTACGATGTATATCCTACTCTTCTGCTCTTTCCTGTCCGTCACCATCCTTCTGGAAAGGCTCCTGTATTACCGAAGACGCTCCAGAACCAAACGATTGGAATTTATGGCGAGAATCAA
>DATHCH010000166.1:0-43439 GCA_035319625.1 Thermodesulfobacteriota bacterium | reverse complement strand
GCCGTTGAAAGGTCACCCGTTAGGGATCGTCTGCCTTCGAGGGGTTCACTCGGAGGAGATCGTCTATTCGCGCGATAGAATGCAATTCCCGATGAAACGCATTGGGGATCGAGGAGTGGGAAAATTGGAGCGGATCTCCTGGGAGGAGGCCTTTGAGATTTCAGCCCGGCTTATCAAGAAAGTAACAGAAAAATATGGACCGGAGGCCATGGCCATCTATTCAGGCAGAGGAGGGTTTGAGCAGTCCTTATGCGACATGTTCACAACGGGCGGTTACGACCGGATCTGTTTAAACCTCTTTTACCCGTTGGGATCTCCAAACACCTTTAGCTGCAGTTCTCTATGCGACAATTCACACAGAGTCCTGGCACCTGTGGCCACTTTCGGGGCTATTTTTGATCGGCTCTTTCCGGACATTGAGAGGAGCGATCAGGTTGTCGTCTGGGGTGCAAATCCAGTAACGGATTCTCCCCCGATCAACTTGAAGAAAATTTTGGAGGCGAAAAAACGAGGAGTCAAGGTCGTGGTGATCGACCCTCTTAAGACTTATACAGCGGAAAAGGCCGATGAATGGATTGGGATAAGACCTGGAACAGATGGGGCCTTGGCTTTGGGAATAGCCCATGTGATGATGGAAAAGGGCTCCTACGACTTAGCGTTTGCAGATGATTGGACCCACGGCCTAAGAGATTTCAGAGAATACGTGAAAAACTATTCTCCAAAGGCAGCAGAAAAGATCACTTGGGTAAAAGCAGAACGGATCGAAAGGCTGGCCAAGGATTTATCCCAGTTGAGAACCTCCCCCCTTATCCATACCGGCCTTGAATATACCAATAGCGGACTCCAGAACATTCGAGCCATTCTCGTCCTTTGGGCCCTCTCCGGGAACTTCGATCGAAGCGGAGGGTTAGTCTTTCGTATGCCTGGATCATCTCCTATCCGAAGAAATAAAATCGACCCGCCCAAAAGAAGGCCAGCGATTGGCTCTGACCGTTATCCCCTCTATTGTGATCTGAACAGAAGCGGACAATTCTTGGAAGTGCCCCGGGCGATTCTTAAAGGAGATCCCTATCCGATTAAAGGATTGATTGTTCTTGGAGGTTCTATTCTCACTGCCTTTCCCAATCCAGAGCTATGGAGGAGTTGCTATGAAGCGCTAGACTGCCTTGTGGTCATCGACCGGTTTTTAACCAATGAGGCCTTCTATGCTGATGTCGTTCTCCCAGCCACATCCATGTTTGAGATCACTTCCTATAAGCTTTATCCTGGGCATGTCTCCTTTCGGGAACAAGCGATTCCTCCAATAGGCGAGGCAAGGAATGACTACCTTATTTTGGCAGAATTGGCGAAGGCCTTAGGCTACAGGGATCGCTATCCCCAGTCCGAGGAGGCAATGTTAGAATTTGTATTTAGTGGGGCTCCCTTTCCCCTTGGACGGTTAAAATCAAAACCCGAAGGGATCTCTCTCTCGTCGCCTCCGATGGTCTATGAAAAGTATAAGAATGGTTTGCTTCGGAGGGACAGAAATCCTGGGTTTGAAACCCCTTCTGGAAAATTTGAGATCTCCTCCGAGTTATTGAAAAAGTATGGCTATGATCCTCTTCCAATCTATCAAGAACCTTCTGAAGGTCCGATCGGCTCTGCTGAGTTAGCAAAGGATTTTCCACTCGTCTTAACAACCGGGACCCGAATCCAATCTGCTTTCAGGAGCCAGCATCTCAATATTCCCGGCCTTCTCAAGCTCCAGGACAAACCCAATATTCTCATCCATCCAGAAGACGCCGAGAGAAGAAAGATTCGCAATGGGGACAGAGTCTGGGTAAAGACCAAGAGAGGAAGAGTTCCCTTTTATGCCAAAGTGACAGAAAGGATCATTAAAGGGGTGATCGAAGCCAATATGGGCGGGGGAGGCCCTCTTCAACCGGAGGAATGGAGAGAGGCCAATGTCAATGAATTGACTGACTTGGAAAATCGGGATCCGATCTCAGGGTTCCCAGTATTTAAGGCTTTAGTCTGTGAAGTGGAGAAAAGTTAAAATCTTCGTTGTTAGAGCAACATGGCACTAAGGGTTTCATTTAAAAGCTATGCACATTTTTAGCCTCGAACGTTATACCGCATTTCCCCTGAAAATTGATCTCTCTCTGCTTTATTCTTGCTCCCTTTTTGTCTAGGATGTGGATAGCCAGTTCAGGCGTTAAAAATTTCCCCTGCGTGCTCTATAAGGCAACATTCCTTTGTTCTTAGAACTGGCCTGAGTCAGTTTCAACCACGCGGGGTCTTAAGCCACCAGTAATCTTCGCCCTTATTCCACACCCCTTAATTTCTTTTTGGCATGCTTATGCGGCTTCCTGAAGGATCACCTCATAGCCAAGATGGTTGAGCCTCTTGATATGACTCCTTGTTATCCTGTCTTTCCTCCTCTTGTCCAGGTAGTCTCCCCCAAGTTCCTTGTAGGCACATTTGTATTTCAATATGTGGCAGCACATAATGAGAATCTTATGTCCCAAGGCGACTAATGCCTTTTTCTTTCCCCTTCGACCCACGAGGCTATGATATTTTGATCTCAGATAGGTATCCTTTGTCTTAGATGCCACCCATGCAAATTCTGTTAGTATCGCTTTTAAACACTTATTCCCGTAAGTTGTACTACCAGGTTTCTTCTTTCCGGCACTCTGGTTATTCCCCGGACTCATCCCTGCCCACGAAGACAGATGCATCTCATTCGGAAATATATCCATATCCACCCCTATCTCAGCGATGACCGTCGAGGCGTTTTCTTTCACCCCAGGTATGGTTTGGAGCAATTCATCCTCTTCTTTGTAATCTCTCTCTATCTTCTCACGTATCTTCTTCTCTATTCCCAAGAGGATCTTCTCCATGGCACGGATGTGTTTCAAGGAGGCCTTGATCATAAATTTGTGGTGCTCTCGCACCTCACCCATCAGCGCCTCCCTCAGATCTTCTCTCTTTTGCCTGAGTCTTCCTTTACTCAACTCCGCAATCTCTTCGGCTTCCGTCTCCTCTTTGACCTCAAAGCCATCCTCTATAAATATGAAAACTTTCTTCTTGACAATTATTCCGCTCTTATGATAAATAGTTTTACGTGGTGAAATTGCAGGTTGAATGGTTATGCTGTTGATTCTGGAGGGATTCAGGGTCATTATCTGCCTGTATTTTCAAAAGTATTGTCCAAAAAAATGTGGAGATTTAACTCCTTCCGAGCTCGTCATTTTTGAATCTCACGGTACAATATAAGCAAACCGCAATTGATCGTTTCGAGGGCCATAGCTCTTTTACGCTCAGCCCTGTGAGACTTTTAACAAGGACTTGATTTTTTCAGCTTGTTTTTTTCTCTTGACAATTCTGTAAAGGATGTTAGATAATCACAGGGTGAAACGAAATCTCATTTAGTGACACACTATGTCGCTTTTCCAAAGAGAACCTTTTTACAACAGGTCACTCGAAAGGGCTCTGAAGATTCTATGTACCTTTCAGCGGGATCGACAGGCCTTAACCCTAAGCCAATTATCAAAAATCCTAAACCTCTCCAAGACGACGATTTCAAGACTCTGTTCGACATTGATCAAATACGACTTTCTTAAATACGACCGGTATTCAAAACATTACTCCCTTGGTTTGAAACTATTCGAATTGGGGAGCGTCATATTTTCATCTTTTTCCGTCAGAAGAGTCGCCTCATCACATTTAAGTCAACTTCAATCCAAATTGGGTAAAACAACGTTTCTGGCAATCTTACAGGATGATGAATTAGTCTACATCGATAAAAGAGAGGATACCAGAAATCCCATCTTATTTGCCTCTCAAATAGGAACGCAGCGTCCGCCCTATTTTGGAATGCTCGGACAGATTCTGATGGCTTATTTGCCGGATAGCGAAGTTAATCGATTATTGAAGAAAACGCCTTTAAAACCCTTAACCAAAAAGTCTCTTACAAACATAAAGAAATTTAAAGAAAGGTTATGCAAAATTCGTGAGCAGGGATTTTGCGTCGATCAGGAAGAAGCCTTTGACGGCGTCACAGGAATCGCTGCTCCTATTCGAGACTATAGTGGCAAGGTCGTTGCTGGAATAGGAGTTGGCATTTTTTCTTCATCTTTGGATTCCAACCAAAGAAAAATAGTAAAGGATGTTATGGCAACGGCGAGGAAGATTTCCCTAGAAATGGGCTATATAGAAAAAAGGAATCGGTAGAAACCCGGGGAAATGGCCCATAGCCACTGAGGGAATAATGGAATATGTCTTCTCAGCAGTCTCTGGTATCTTGTTGCCAATGAAGAGGCTTAAAAATGAATGAAAGAAATGTGATTTTAAGAGAAGAAGGGGCAGTTGCACATATCACCATTAATAGGGAGAAGGCTCTTAATGCATTAAACAGCAGCGTGATGATAAGGCTTGAAGAGATATTTTCAAAGTTAGAGGATGACGATGAGGTTTCTGTCATTGTCATTGCCGGAGCAGGCGAAAAGGCTTTTGTTGCGGGGGCTGATGTAACAGAAATAAAAGAAGCGGGGGGTAAGAGAACGGAACTCATAAAAAAAGGGCAGGAGATCATTTCGAAGATTAGGAATTCCAGTAAAGTTGTTATTGCGGCTGTCAATGGATTCGCCCTCGGTGGGGGATGTGAACTGGCATTGGCTTGTGATATCCGAATTGCATCAGAAAGTGCAAGGTTTGGTTTCCCTGAAGTGAAATTGGGGCTCATGCCTGGCTATGGAGGTACGCAACTTCTTCCAAGACTAATTGGAGTGGGAGGGGCTAAATGCGTGATCCTTACGGGCGATATGCTGACGGCTGCCGAGGCCTTTCAATTTGGACTCGTAGAAAAGGTGTGCCCTCGTGATCGTCTGACGGAGGAGACCAATGCATTGGCAAAGAGGATTGCCGCAAACGGACCCTTCGCTGTGAGAGCATGCAAAAGGGCTATTAACAGCGGAGCAGATCTTTCCTTTGATGGCGCCCTGAAACTCGAACTCGAAGAATATGATAAAGTTGCTCATACCAAAGATGCCGAAGAAGGCATCGCCGCATTCTTAGAAAAAAGAAAGCCAACCTTTAAAGGAAAATGATCTCATCATTTCTCGGAATGGGATGACAAGGGCGAGAGGATTCGGGCCATTTTCATAGATCACGAAGGCAACACATCGGCTTCTACGGATTTAGAGCCGAAATAAAACAGGAGGTGGGAGAGATGGAAAAAAAAGGTAAAGCGGAAAATGGCGTAAGTCGGAGGAAGTTCATTAAAATGGTGGGGGCTGCTAGCATTGCCACGGTTGGAGGTTCTCTCTTCCCAAAGGTTTCTAAGGCGGCAAGGGATCATATCCTGATCGGGCACCCAGCGCCGATCACTGGTCCTATTGCGCCCTTCGGAGAAACGTCACTTTGGGCGGATGAACGTGCCGTCGCAGAAATTAACAAGGACGGTGGCATCCTGATCAAGGAATTAGGGAAGAAGCTGCCAATTAAAGTCAAATCGATGGACACGGAGAGCAATCCTACGAAAGCCGCGGAGGTGGCGAGCAAGCTCATTTTGCAGGACAAGGTCGATTTGATGGTCGTCCTTCACACCCCGGACACGGTCAATCCCGTTGGGGCTACCTGCGAGAGGTACCAGATTCCGTGCATCTCCTCAGTGGCGCCTATCGAGCCTTGGTTGACCGGGGGGCCATACAAATGGGCTTTCCACTTTTTCTGGAACTTAGAGCAGATCATCAACGTCTACACAGGAATGTGGAGTCAATTTGCGGATAAGACCACCAAAGTGGTAGGCGGATTCTGGCCCAATGATCCGGATGGGACGGTTTGGGCCCAGGAGTTTTCGAAGAAACTGGGGACCATGGGTTTTAAAGTTGTAGATGTGGGAAGATTTCCTTACGGTATGCAGGATTTCAGTGGGTTCATTGGGACATGGAAAAAAGAGAAGGTGGATATCCTAACAGGGGTCCCTATTCCACCCGACTGGGCAACCTGCTGGAGACAGTGCCATCAGCAGGGTTTCGTCCCAAAAATGGCCAGTATTGGTAAGGCGATCCTCTTCCCAGCGGCTGTGGAGGCCATCGGTGGGATTCTCCCCAACGGTCTCACGAGTGAAGTCTGGTGGACACCCTTACATCCATTCAAATCATCTTTGACCGGAGCCACGTGCCAGGCCTTAGCGGATGCTTGGACCCAGAAGACGAAGAGGCAGTGGACCCAGCCGCTCGGGTTTGATTATGCAGCCTTTGAGATTGCTGCCGATGTTTTGAAGCAGGCGGGATCATTAGACAAGAACAAGATCAGGGAAGCCCTGGTTAAGACCAGTCTCAATACTGTGGTGGGACCCATAAAATTTAATGAGAAAAATTTCTCCCTCACCCCCTTGGTGGGCGGACAATGGGTAAAGGGAAAGAAATGGCCGTGGGAACTTCAGATCGTCTACAACAAGGAGGCGACGACTATTCCGACCACGGGAAAGATGGTCTTCCCCATTCCCAGATCATAGAAGAAACATAACCCGGCGTAGCCGGAACGAAAATCTCCCTAACCCCTCTTTGCGAAGAGGGGTAACCCCTCCCTTTAGCAAAGGGAGGGGAGGATGGATTTGCTCTTCGATGTCCATATAATTATGGACTGATTAGTATTTCTTTAGGACCATGGCATGAGAAATGTCCTCTATCCTGACCGTTAAGAATGTGAGTAAGTCTTTCGGAAAGGTAACAGCTGTTCATGATCTCAGCTTTGAAGTAGAACAGGGCGGGATCCTGGGAATTATCGGCCCGAATGGTGCAGGGAAAACGACCCTGTTCAACCTCATCGTCGGTGAGATCAAACCAGATTCCGGGAAGATCGCGTTCAACGGAACAGATGTCACGTTGACCCAGCCTTACAGAAGGTGCCGGATGGGGATTGCTCGCACCTACCAAATCCCAAGACCTTTCCTGAACATGACTGTGCTCGAAAATGTGCTTGTGGGAGTTGTCTATGGCGGGGGCGTTGGAGGCAGAAGATCGAGGGAAAGATGTGAAGAGGTTCTGAAAAAAACTGGATTATTCTCGAAGAGAAATGTTCTAACAGAATCTTTACCCCTCTTAGATCGAAAAAAATTGGAGCTGACCAAAGCCCTCGCCACGAACCCAACCCTTCTGCTCATCGATGAAGTGGCGGGAGGTCTCACTGAATCGGAGGTGGAGGAGATCCTCGAAGCCATTCACTCGTTGAGGAAAGGTGGTATTACAATTCTTTGGGTGGAACACATCATGATGGCCATGAAAAAGGGCCCGGACCGCTTGATGGTGATGGATTTTGGTGAAAAGCTCACCTACGGAAAACCGGAAGAGGTGCTTGAGTCAGAAGAGGTTCACAAGATCTATTTAGGGGATGAGGAAGATTGATGCTGATGCTAGAGGTGAGGGATTTGAACCTCTACTACGGAGGATTCCAAGCCCTCATCGACATTACCCTCCATGTGGAAAGAGATCAGATCGTATCCATTCTGGGTTCTAACGGTGCAGGGAAGTCGACGCTTCTCAAGGCGATATCCGGACTTCTGAAACCAAGCTCCGGAACCATCCATTATAACGGAGGGAGAATCGATCATCTCGATCCCCATGAGATTGTAAGATTAGGGCTTGCCTTGGTTCCGGAAGGACGAAAAATTTTCTCCAGCCTCACCGTCTTGGAGAACCTCCTGATCGGGTCCTATGTGCCCGAGGCCCGTCGGACCAAAGATGAGCAGCTTGAAAATGTCTTTGAACTTTTTCCGAGGTTGAGGGAGAGAAAGGGCCAACTCGGGTCAACCCTGAGTGGAGGGGAGCAACAGATGCTCGCCATCGGCAGGGCGCTGATGTCACAGCCCCATCTGATCGTCTTCGATGAGATCTCTCTTGGCCTTAGCCCGGTCATCGTCCAACATCTCTACCAGGCCGTCAATCGAATCAAAGAAAAAGGGATGGTGGTGGTCTTGGTGGAACAGGATGTGAAGAGAAGTCTGAAGACCGCTGACTTCGCTTATATCCTGCAGGAAGGAAAGATCAGCCTGAAGGGAAATCCACGGGATTTTACCGATGAGGAAGTGAAGAAGGCCTATTTTGGCCTTTAGCCTCAGCCAAAGGAATTCAGTCTTATGTTCACATTTTTAGAACCATTGATTAATGGTCTTTTGTTAGGAGGCCTTTATGCCGCAATCGGCATAGGCCTTTCCATGGTCTTCGGAATCATGAGACAGGTCAATTTGGCTCATGGCGAATTAATGATCCTTGCAAGCTATTTCAGCCTCATCTTCGTACAACTCCTGGGACTCCCTCCACTCCTAACTTTTCTTTTCGTCCTCCCAGCAACCTTCATCTTAGGTTACCTGATCCAGATCTTCCTTTTTAACCGGGTTTTGGAAAAAGGCATGGAGTCTTACCTCATGATTTCATTTGGACTCTCCATCATCCTTCAAAATGCCATGCTCCTTATCTTCACTCCCGATGCCCGCACCCTAAAGACGGGTCTGGTGATTAAGAGCCTCAACGTCTTCGACCTCTTTCATGTGCCGGTGATCTACCTCGTTGACTGCGCCGCGGGTTTCCTCGTACTGGGCCTCATCCATTTGATGATGAAGAAAACATATCTGGGATGGGCCATTCGGGCGGCATCGGACAATTTAACAGCAGCCAGACTGATGGGAATTAATCCCAAGAGGGTCTATGCCTTAGCCATGGGGATGGCGGTGATCACGGCTGCCATCTCAGGAGTGCTGGTAGGAATGACCTTCACTTTTTACCCCCATTCCGGCACGCAATATCTCATCATTGCCTTTGGCGTCGTCATCATTGGTGGTTTGGGAAGTCTACCGGGGACTTTTTTGGGCGGGTTGATTCTTGGCGTTTCTCAATTGGTCGGTGGCCGGATCATCGGCCCCGGATTTCAATTGTTGAGCGGTTACATCATCCTGCTCATTGTGTTGACGATAAGGCCTCAAGGATTATTAGGAAGGAAGTAATTTTTTCGATGTCCTCTAACCGAATTCGAATCCTTGCAATCATTTTGTTATTAGGAGCTCTTGCCACGCTTCCTTTGTGGGCTTCCCGTTACGTCGTGAGCATCTTATTGCTGATCTGCCTCTATATGAGCTTGGCTTCCATGTGGAATCTATTGGCTGGCTATTCAGGATTGATCTCCTTGGGCCAGCAGATGTTTATTGGAATAGGGGGATACTCCCTCGCCGTGTTGTGTATGTACCATGGGGTTCCCATTCTTCTCAGCCTACTTCTGGGAGGGATGATATCGGTCGTTCTTGCGGTCCTCATCTCCGTCCCGATCTTCAGAATGAGGGGCGTCTATTTTGCCATCGGGACATGGATCATCGCAGAGGCATTGGGAATCTGTTTCAGCAATTGGGGATATGTTCGATATGGGATGGGTCTCTTTATACAGCCTGCTTATAAACTTTCCATCTCCACGATTTACTATTGGGCGTTGGTCATCTGTATCGGTTCCATTGCCCTCGTCTATTTTCTCCTTCGTTCCAATCTGGGTCTAGCCTTGATGGCCATCCGGGATGACGATGCGGCTTCGGAGTCCCTTGGGGTCAATATTTTTCGCTGCAAATTCACCTGTTTCTTGCTGAGCGCGTTTATTACCGGCGTGACAGCGGGTGTCTTGTACCTGAATACAATCTTCATCCAACCCTTTGAAGCCTTTGGCATCGGGTGGACCGTGAAACTTTTGTTCATTGTCATCATCGGGGGGCTTGGGACGGTGGCAGGCCCGATGGTGGGAGCGGCCGTTTTCGTCATTTTGCAACAGTATCTTTCTGAATATGTGGGTTTCAATTTAATCATCTTTGGGACGATCACCATTTTGGTCATCTTTTTTACTCCAAAAGGCCTTGTTGGGACATTCCAGGAAAGATTGGGTTTTGAAATCTTTCCCGTCAGGCGCCGGTAAGAAAAGAAAGGTCACGCTAGGATGAAAAAATTTTTGTAAAATGAGGATGGGTTATGTTCGTAAAGAGATTTGACGAGTTGAATAAGGACATGTTTCAAGAGTGCGGAGGGAAGGCGGCCCACCTGGGCGAACTCACCAGCCTAAAACTGAACGTCCCAAATGGTTTTAATGTCCTCGGCCATGCCTTTTACCACCACTTGCAGAAGAATGTCCTTGGGGATCGGGTCGGGGAGATTTCTCGAAAGATCAACTATGATGATTATCAGGACCTTGAGGAGAAAACAGAGAAGATTCGGGCATTGATCGTAAATGCACCGATCCCCCCAGAGATCGAAAAAGAGATCGTCGAGAATTATGAGAGACTTTCAAGGGATCAACAAAAACCCTACGTGGCTGTCCGGTCATCCGTGGCTGTCAAAGATTCTTCGGTTTCTTCTTTTCCAGGAATGATGGATACCTTTCATTATATTCAAGGAGCAGACAGGGTGGTAGAAAAGGTGAAGGAGTGCTGGGCTTCCGTCTGGTCGGGCCGGGCCGCCTTTTCCCGCCACACCAAAGGGATAGAACACACCAAAGCCATCATCGCACCGACCATCCAGTTGATGGTGAACTCGGACACGGCAGGAGTGCTCTTTACCGTCAATCCCATCACGGGGTCAAAGGACGACATCGTGATTGAGGCGAATTGGGGATTGGGTGAATCCGTCGTCTGCGGAAAATGCATATGTGACTTTTATACCGCTGACAAGAATCTCTTCTGCATCAAAGTGAAGAAAATAGCCAAGAAGCGGCAAACGTACGTGCAGAATAAGGCAGGAGGTGCGGATTGGGTTGACGTGGAACCTGAGAAGGTCAACATGCCCACCCTTACTGAGAACCAGGTTGAGGAGCTTTGCAGAGTAGCCTGTCTGATCGAGGGGCATTATGGGTACCCCCAGGATATTGAGTGGGCTTATGAAAAAGGTGTGCTTTACGTCCTGCAAGCACGCAGGGCAAAGACCGGTGTCGATTAGTATGAGGGGGGGGAGGTGATTGGACAGAACTATAAGATTAATCCCTTGCTGTCATTCCCCGCACTTGATGCGGGGAATCCAGGACGTTTGAGTACTGGTTCCCTGTCTCCACGGGGCTTGCCCCGTACTTGATACGGGGGACGAGTCTGGATTCCCGTTTGCACCGGAATGACGAACATTTTGTGACTCAAAATTGTTGGAGGGAAATTCCTTAGATTTAAATGCAAATCCAAAAAAAGGAGGATAAGTTCTTATGGCACAAAGAACGGTCGATGTACACTGTCATTGGTACCCCAAGGAATATATGGACTATCTGATTTCAAGAGGATCAGCGAATTCTCCATACTGTATTCACGATGGGGGAACCCATTACCGAATGTGGTACAAAGGCGTGTGCGTGGCCCATATTGACAGGGCTGGGCATTACGATTTAAAGGCAAGGATTGAGGATTTAGATAAAGCCGGTCTTGACACACAACTTCTAACTGTAACCATTCCTGGGCCAGAATCGCTCGAAAGAGACAAAGGGATCTATTGGGCGAAGAAACTCAACGACGCCCTTGCGAAAGCCGCACAGGACTACCCAGGCCGCTTCTATCACATGGCTTCGCTTCCTTATCAGGATCCTGACGAAGCATGCAAGGAGCTCGAAAGATGTCACCAGATGGGTTGTGTGGGCATCCAGATGTTTTCCAACTTCAACGGAGAGCTCGTCTACCTCGAAAAGTTCCACCCTATCTACGAATTGGCTAACAAATGGGAACTTCCTTTCCTTATGCATCCTGCTGTTCCCCTCACCGCATCTGTCATGGATATGATGAAGATCCCGTATCAGCTCTGGGCATTTATCCTTGATACGAGCATGGCCGTTTTGAGCCTCATCTTCCAAGGTGTCCTCGATAAGTTCCCTAAGATGACCCTTGTCCACGGGCACCTGGGAGGAATGGTTCCCTACTTCGTTCGCCGACTGCAGGATTCCTACAAGGGTTACGCAAAGGAGTGGGGTATTGAGCTAAAAGAATCCCCTGACCTCACTTATAAGAAGAGGGTTTATCCGGATACGACCTCTTTTTATGTCCCCGCCATGAAATGTTGTTTGGAGTGGATCGGACCTGAACACATGGTTATGGGGACGGATTACGCTCATCGGGTAGGTGATCCTGAAGGAGCGATCAAAGCGATCAGAGATGTGGGAAAGCAGGTAAAGTTAAAAAAGGAAGAGGTTGACCTTATCTTGGGAAAGAACCTTGAGAAGCTTTTCAAACTCCCGCCGATGAAAAAGAAATAGGGTTGAGATTGAAGGGTGTGGGAAGACTCTTTCATATCGAGTCTCTTTCGCCCTGCGACTCCGCATGAGAGGTTGAGTTCAAGGGAGGGGAAGGATGGCGATTACAGCCAAGTGGGTTGGTTTCGATTTTGGACAGTGTCTGATGGACCCTTCCGGTCTTCGCAATCATCTGGTCATCGGCGATGTCTGCAAGGAGATGGGCGAACCAGAGAGGATCGATGAGCGGATGCATAAGTATCGGGTATTGAAGGAGAAATATGGTAGCTACGGAGCCATCAAGGAAGGACACCGGGATGAAATCTTGAGATATGTGTTTGAAAACAATGCCCAGGCCATGGAGATTTTCGGTGCAAAGGAACAAGAACATCTGAAGGTGGCACCAGGGACGGAGGAAACGCTACAGTATTTACGAAATGAAGGGATCGAGAGAGCTGTTGTCGCCGAACTGAAGAAGACGCTTGGGCCGATCGGCACCGATATCGTCACCCGGTTTTTAAAGACTAAAGGGCTCCTTCACTATTTTGATGAGCTGGTCTCGCCCCAGGGAAGTGTCAACCTCCGTGATGGGTCCGTAGATCTTCGGTACAAAGGAAAAACAAAGGAAGAAGGGTCCTTATACGATGAGCTTTCGAAGAGTCTGCTCATGCGGGGCATCCAAACTTCCGAAGCAGTAATGATCGGCGATAAGTTGTGGACCGATATTAGCCCGGCAAAGAAAAGAGGCTTCAAAACGATTCAATATGTTGGCTATATCAACTATGGGTCATCTGAAGACGCGGATTTTATCATATCCGATTTTCGTGAATTGAAGAACATCATAAGAGAGGTGAGAGCATGATCCTACCGAAGCGTCTCATCGTTGAATATGAAGATGGATCAACGAAAGGAATCGAATTCGATCAATTGGACAAACCTACCCGGTCTGAACTCTCCAGAAGGGGCCTCTGCCCTCCGCCTTCAGAGATTTCTGAACCATTAAGCCACTATTTCCTGTTGCGTTGGAGAAATGGATGGCAGGAGGTCATTGGGGTAGACAAGAACCCTGTTGACTTGTTGCGCTACTATATTCTTGAGAGAGTTGAACAGATTGGAAGGATGGCCCTCGACGTTAAAGAAGAATATCCTGTCCTCTTGATCATCAAACGACTGCCGAAGGAATTGGATCGTTTGATGATCGTGGGAAGCGACAATGCAAAGGTGTATCGTTTGGAACCCAAGACAAAGAGAGAGGAAGGGGACAAGATCGAGCATGTTGAGTTTGACAAGGCAGAACGCCATTTCCAGCCTGAGCCTGATAAGGAGGCCGAAGTCTGGCTGGCAGAATTGACGGAGACCTTGAGAAACGAACTGAGCCGAAAAAAGCTTTCAGCCGACAAGCTCCTCAATGAAGAACGTTCGAGTCGTGTCAAGGAATATAAGGAACTTGCAAAGGCCTTGGGCCTGCGAGCGACAGAGAGTCAAGAAGACGTTTACGGTTTCATCCAGCTTATGATCAAAAAGATCGCTCTTTCAAATCGGTGAGGGTTTTAAAGAAATAGAATCTACAAGCAAATCGTAAGAGAAAGGAAGGGATAGCCATGTATGACAATTTAGATCTCTATGATATGGACCGAAGTATCTCGGGGTTGAGAACGCTCAGGATTCCTGATGACGAAGACATTTTCTGGTTCCGTGACGATCTGCACCAGCCCTACCCCATCTCTCCCCTCGGTATGACCACTGTGCAGAAACATCATGCCTGGGGCTACCATGTGGCTGCTGAAGAGACCCAATTGCCTCCCTCGAAAGGCGGCCATGTTAAAATTTTCAAGGGGAGGGTTTTCCTCGGATTTGAAGAACTGAAAGATGGAGCGGAGATAGGGAGGAGAGCTGTTGATTTCGAGAAACTCCTTAGTTACTTAAGGGAGCACTGGGATGAGTACTACACTTGTCATATTGAAGAAGTGAAGCAGGGTTTAAGTTTTATGGAGAGCGTCAACGATGGAATGTCCGATGCTGATCTCTCTTATTCTCTCCGCAGAAGTGAGGAGGTCAATAAAAGAAACTGGGAGATTCACTTCACTCTCATGTATCCTGCTGATGCCCTCTATTTTGAGTTCGAAGCTTTCTGCAAAGAACACGGGATTGAGGAGAAAGATGCAACGGTGATGCTGAAAGGTCTCGACACAATGGCTACTCGGACAGATTCTGCTTTGTGGGAGCTCGCAAGGTTTTCTGAAGAATCTGGAATTGGGGAGATGTTTCTCAAGGAAGATTCGAAAGGCATTCTTCAAAAGTTGCAAGAAGATCCTAAATCAACAAAATGGCTCGAGGCATTTCATCAGTTTTTGAGAATTTATGGCCACCGGATCACCGCTGCCCACCTGGATGTCATTTTTCCAACCTGGATCGAGGATCCGACACCCGTTTTGGAAACGATTAAGACCTATCTTCCCAGAGTAAGACAGGGCTGGAATATCAAAACCGAAAGAGAGAAAATGGTGAAAGAAAGCCAGGAAGCAACCAACCATTTCCTATACGGACTCTCCCGGGATAAACAGGAAACGTTCAAAAAACTCCTGGAGGTCGGCCGAAAGATCTATCGGTTCCAGGAGGACCATGGTTTCTACATCGACGGAGCCTCAACTGCTGGACTTCATGATGTGGCCATGGTTTGCGGAAGAAAGTTGAGCCAATACGGGCTGTTGGAGCGACCCGAAGACGTCTTCTTCTTAAGCTACAACGAGCTTGATGAGCTCATGACCGGTCTGGCAAGAAACAAGAAGGCGGCCATCTACCATTACCGTCGAATGGTCCCCTGCACGGTGAGAGAGAGACAGTGGGGATGGAATCAAGTCAAAGAACTCCAAGAGGCACCTTTGACACTCGGGGTGGCTCCTGAAAAGGTGACCGATCCAATCATGATCAAGGTCTTTGGAATGGTCGACGAGTTGATTAAAGCGGGAAAGGTGGAAGAACTAAAAATTATGGATCGTTTTGAAGGATACCCCGGAGCGCCGGGGATCATGGAAGGACCAGCCCGTGTCATCACAAGCTTTGAGGATTTTCCCAAACTGCGGCAAGGAGAAATCCTTGTATGCCCTTACACGGCGACTGCGTGGACGCCTCTCTTTCCAAAGATCAAGGCCGTGGTCACGGATACAGGCGGGATGCTGACCCATGCGGCGATCACGGCTAGAGAGTACCGAATTCCAGCAGTGGTTGGGACATGGAGGGCAACCCGATCTATTTCAGATGGAGATGTCATCAGGGTAGATGGCAACGCAGGGATCGTAGAGGTCTTAGAAAAGGCGAAAACCTGATGCGATAATCATGATGCCGTTTCGAACCAAGTTTGCAAAGATCGATTTAACTGAAAGAAAAGTAAAGATTGAGGAGATGCCCGAAGAGATCGTGACGAAGTATCTCGGGGGCAGGGGAATGAATATGTACCTTCTTGCAAAACGGTTCCATCCCGATATAGATCCTCTCGGCCCGGAAAACCCTCTCGTGTTTGGCATAGGATATTTGACAGGAACGCTCAGCTTCGGAAGCCGGATGAATATCTCGGCCATCTCTCCTGAAACAGGGTATCTGGGTGACGCCAATATGGGAGGAGATTTTGGAGCAGAACTTGCATACACCGGACTCTCGCATCTTGTCATAGAGGGAAAGAGTGAGGAACCTGTCTATCTCTGGATCGAAAATAACCAAATTGAAATTCGCGATGCCCAGCCTTTGATGGGGCTCCATACCGTTCAAACGCAAAAGGCGATCCGGCAGGAATTAGGAGATAAGAAGATCCAAGTGGCTTGCATCGGTCTTGCCGGGGAAAACCAGGTGAGATTTGCCGGAGTGAGGACCGGGTTAAAAAGTACAGCAGCCCGAACTGGGCTGGGTGCTGTGATGGGCTCTAAAAACCTGAAAGCGGTAGCCGTTCGAGGAACACAGGATCTAAAGGTCAACGATCCTCAAGGGGTCTTAAGTTACTACAGGGAACTTCTGAAGGGCTTGATGGAGAGAAAATGGGTCCAAGCCCTCGGCCGGTTCGGGACACCATTGATGATTGCGGCGGGAAATACCATGGGTTTGTTGGGCGTATGCAATCATCAATGGACTAGTGTGGGGGATGCAGGATCAGCCCTGGTGGCGGAGAATCTGGACCGGTATTCGACCGGGATGGTGGCTTGCTGGAGCTGCCCGGTCCATTGCCGCCATCGGTTCAAGATAACCGATGAAATCACAGGAGAAGGTCCTGAGTATGCCTCAATAGGATCAATGGGATGGAAGATCGGAAGTTTGAACCTGGAGAACATTCTTCATACTGTCGAACTCTGCAATCGATACGGATTGGACACCATCTCAACAGGCTCTTACATTGCCTGGGCTATGGAACTTTACCAGAGGGGAATCATCGATGAAGAGACCGTCGGTTTCCCACTGGAATGGGGGGATAAAGAAGGAATCGAAAAGATCATCCATATGATCGCCCGAAGGAAGGGGTTTGGAGATATCTTGGCTGAAGCATCCTTTGCGGAGAAAAGACTTCCCCCAAAAGCGAGAGATTTCCTTTGGGAAGTTAAGAATCTCCCCATGGAGATGACCGATGAGCGAATGACGAAAAGTTTCGCTTTGGGAATGGCAACTGCCAGCCGGGGAGCTTGCCATATGCGAAGCAGGCCCTCCTTAGATATTTTACAACTGCCTCCGTCTCTATTGGAGAAACTCTACGGGGGTGAGGTTAGTTCTGATTTCACTTCTTACCGAGGGAAGGCGAAGATGATCTGGTGGCATGAACTCCTCTATGCCGTCTGCGACGCTCTTGGCGTTTGCAGATTCATGACTGTCTTCAGTAGTCCGCACTCCCCTCAATATGAAGAATTCGGTCAACTGATCTACCTTTCCTCAGGCCTAAAGATATCAGCCGAGGGTCTGAAGACCATTGGAGAGAGGATCTGTACGTTAGAGAGGAGGATTCTGAACTTGTGGGGGTTAGATCGTAGGCATGATACCTTGCCGTCTAGGTATTTCGAACCGATTCCTGAAGGACCAGCTAAGGGGCATAAAATGGATCCAGCAAGGTTCAACGAAATGTTAGACGAGTACTATGAACTGCATGGTTGGGATGGCGACGGCAGACCTGCCGAGGCAGGAATGAAAAAGTTAGAGATCCCTCTTTAAAGTTGTAAGAAGGCGGATCGCCGTGAGAATTGAAATAGAAAAAGATAAATGCACTGGGTGCCATCTTTGTGAGATGATCTGCTCGCTCTTCCATTTAGGAGCGGTCAATCCTTCCAGGTCCGCCATTCGCATCATAAAGGACGATCTGGATACAGGCATCCATACACCAACCGTTTGTCGGCAATGCAAAAAGATGAAGTGCATTGAGAAAGAAGATGTGGACGAAACCGTAGAAAAGACTAAGTTTGTTTGGGAAAGGCAAAGGGCAGAAAGGTGTCCTTTCGATGGATTGATGGTTTTCGGAGATTCGGCGTATCGTTGCGATCTCTGTGGAGGGGATCCCCAATGTGTATCCGTCTGTACCAATAGGGCGATCTGGGTCAAGGAGTGAGGGCAATCTAAGCAAAGGAGGAAAACAGATGAGTTATGAAAAGCTTTTTTCGTCCATCACGATGAGAGGCGTTACCTTTCTAAACCGCATCCAACGGACATCCATGGTTTCCGGACTCTCTGCTGAGGAGGGTTGGGTCACGGACGATTTGAAGAAGCGATATCAGAGGGAAGCCAAAGGTGGAATAGGCTCTATCGTGGTTGAGGCGGCTGTCATCATCCCATCGAAGAGCCCGTTCAATCTTCGGATCAGCGATGATCGTTTCGTACCTGGCTTGACCGAGGTGGTGAAGGCTATACGTGAAGTGAACCGTGAAGTGAAGATCGGCATCCAGATCATGCAGCATCTCAAACTTTCCCGAACGGGCTGGAGGCAAAAGGTTGAGGATTTCAAAACAGAAGAACTACCCAACATTGTCAATGATCATGTGGCTGCTGTTAAGCGCGCTTTATCCGCTGGATTCGACTTCATTGAAATCCACATGGCCCATGCTTATCTCCTCTCTTCATTCTTGTCTCGGGCCAACAAGAGGACCGATGGGTATGGGAGTACGCTTGAAAACAGGATGAGGCTACCTGTAGAAGTCTATCAGGCGGTGCGCCAGGTAGTTGGAAATGATTACCCTCTCGGTGTACGAATCAACGGTGAGGATTTCCATATCGAAGGGAACACATTGGCCCAGAGTTCCCGAATTGCCAGAAAGTTTGCCGAACTCGGAGCGGATTATATCAGCGTCTCTGCAGGAAGTCGCTTTGAAGATGCAAAGACTCCTTCCGAAGGGAGTCCCCCAGATCCCATGTCCGGTTACAGTGGCCATCGTATGAGCCCATGGTTCTGGTGGCCTGATGGGACCCATGTCTATCTGGCAGAGGGAGTCAGAAAGGCTGTCAGGGAAGCGGGGTTTAACACTCCGATAGTGATTGCGGGTAAGATTAGAGAACCGAAACATGCTGAAGAGATACTCAAAGAGGGCAAAGCAGACATCATTGGACTGTGTCGTGCTCTTCTCTGCGATCCGGATTGGCCTTTAAAGGCGAGGGAAGGGAGGGAGAAAGAGATCGTTCGATGCGTTTCCTGTAACTGGTGCCTCGAAGCAGACTCAAGATATGAAAAGGTCAATTGTGACCGTTGGCCCGAAGGGAGCATTACCGCACCTGAACCTTTCTTGACGAAGATGGCTCGTCCAGGCCAATTAAAGAAAGAAGATCTGTAAGGGTAAAAATTCCCTGGAAAATAGGATGGATCGGCAAAGGAGTATGTGAATATGGATAGAAACGAATTTCCAAGGCACGAAGAAGCGGAGGCAGAGAAGTACACAAAATATAGATGGTGGCTTGGGATGACACTTGGGGATCTCCTCGACAAGACAGCCGACATGTTTCCAAAGAAGGAAGCCGTCATCGATGACAGGGCCCGTCTCACTTATTCCGAGCTTAGAGAGAGAGTAGACAGAATAGGCTTAGGCTTGATCAACCTGGGGCTCGAAAAAGGAGATTGCGTCCTGTTACAACTTCCGAACTGGAGCGAATATGTCTGTTCCTATTTCGCTTTGCAGAGAATCGGATGCATTCCTGTTCTCTTGATCTCGGGGTATAGACAGTTAGAGGTGAGTCATCTGGGTCGTCTTACCGAGGCAAAGGCCTGGGTCGTACCTGATGCGTACCGGAAAATTAATTATGTATCATTCATAGAAGCGGTGAAAGAGGAGAATCCGCAACTGCAACATGTCATCTCGGTAAGGGCAGCGAAAAAAAGGGCAGGGTTTACATCAAACCTGGAAAGCCTGATGGGGCAGGAATTGAGTGCCGGTGATCGGGAGTGCTTAGCGATGAGAAGGCCAGAGCCGACGGATGTGGCTCACATTGTACCTTCCGGGGGCACAACGGGGTTACCTAAAGGAATTCCACGCACTCACAACGACTATATTTGCAACGTGGAATACATCCATAAAGCGGGAGAAATGAATACCGGCGATGTATGCCTTTTGGTCGTTCCCGTAGGCCACAACCTTGCCCTGCTCAATGTGGTGGGTTCAATTTTTTGGGGTTACAAATTAGTTTTATTAGATTCAACCAAGCCACAAGATATTTGTAGCACCATCCAATCTGAGAAGGTAACCTATATGCCGACGGTCCCAAGCCTGGTAAGGAGAATCATCGAAATTGAGCAGCTCCCGGAGTATGACTTAACCTCTTTAAAAAAAATATCGGCCGGAGGAGAGCCCAGCCCCCCTGACCTGATCCGAGAAGTATATAGGAAACTTGGATGCACGTACATCAACGAGTTTGGGATGGCTGAAGGGTTGCTCTGCCGGACGGGCCTCACGGATAACATTGAGGCGATTTGTGACACTGTGGGAAAACCATGCTGCCCCTATGAACAGATAAAGATTCTTAGTGAAGAGGGTAAGGAGCTGTCCCCAAATAAGGACGGGGAGTTGGTAACAAAGGGACCAGGCATATTTGCCGGCTACCTGAAGAATCTGGAGGATAACAAAAAGGGCTTCACAGCGGATGGGTTTTTTAAAACAGGCGACCAAGCGAGAATAGATGGCTCAGGAAATTTGAGAATAACAGGGAGGATCAAAGACCTCATCATTCGAGGAGGAGAGAATATTAGCCCCGCTCAAGTCGAAGAGCTTCTATGTTCCTTTCCAGGAGTTGCCGATGCGGCGGTTGTCGGAATGCCGGACAAGGAATTAGGTGAAAAGGTCTGTGCTTATGTAAAGTCTGCTCCCGGAACAAAATCAGATCCTGAGGAGATTAAAAGGTTCATGGAAAGCAAAGGGGCCTCAAAACTCTTGATCCCAGAAAGATTTGAGTTCGTAGAGGATCTCCCCTTGACGCAAGCAGGGAAACATGACAAAAAGGCTTTGCGGGAGGATATCAAGCGAAAGATGGGACAAACCTAATTGTAACCACTGCTGAAACACTAAATCGAAAATTTGTCATCTATTCTCCTTATGTTTTGTGGAATTAATTAAAATGCCGAAGGAGGTATCTGATGATGACCAAAGAAAGAAAAGTCATCTTAACCGACTGCACGCTCTGCTACCATAGTTGCGGCACAAAGGTAACCGTTGAGGATGGGGTTGCCGTCAAGGTCGAAGGGCTGGAATCCCATCCATTAAACAAGGGGAAGCTCTGCCCAAAGGGGGAGGCGACTCTGGACAACATCTATCACCCTGAACGGCTCAAATATCCGATGAAAAGGATCAATGGGAGGTTCGAGAGAGTCACATGGGACCAGGCGCTGACAGAGATCGCAAATAAACTCCTGAGGCTTAAGGAAGAATATGGTGCCTCCGTGCTGGGGATGTTTAGCGGCTCGATCGGGGTAGAGAATTTAGAAATGGCAGGTCTCACCCAGAGATTTAAAGCCGCCTTTGGTTCGCCAAACTTCTTTTCGGTTGAAAGTATCTGCTATCGGATGAGAATTCGAACAAGGCAGATTACATTTGGCAAATATCCTACTGAAGAACTCGACTCAAAACTCTACATTCTCTGGGGACATAATCCTGATGAATCAGACTTCCCTCTGAGACTCGCGATTGATGTCAATTTAAAAAAAGGGGCAAAGATAGTCGTCATTGATCCCAAAAGGATTCCGTTGGCTGATCATGCAGAGATGTATCTTAGAATCAGACCGGGTACCGATGGAGCCATGGCTCTGGCGATGGTCAATGTGATCATCAATGAAAAGCTATACGATGCCGATTTCATCGAGAAGTACACCCTTGGATTTGATAAATTGGTTCCTCATATCCAACCATTTACTCCAGAATGGGCAGAAAAGATTACTTGGGTCTCTGCGCAAGAGATCAGAAAGCTAGCTCACCTTTTTGCAAAAACAAAAGGGGCAGGCATCTACCAGGGAACAAATACACAGGATCAAACGGCTAATGGCACTCAAAATAGTCGTATCTTTTCTGTTCTACAAGTCATCACAGGCAATATCAATAATCCAGGAGGATGGACGATCAGCCCAAGGTTAAAGTTGGGGGATGTGGGGATGGCCGTTGAAGGCGAACCCTTGGGGGCTGATCAATATCCGCTCTTCTATGAAGTATGGGGAAGAAAGAGTCCCTATGGAGTGGTGACCTGTGTTCCTGAAAGTGTACCCGAAAAGATAAAGGCCTTCTTCGTCATTGGCGGTAACCCGATCCTCTCCATGCCAGATTCTAATGCTTTTAAGGCGGCTTTTCAGAAACTCGATTTGCTGGTGGTCCACGATTTCTTTATGACAGAAACTGGAGAGCTTGCTCACTATATCCTTCCTGCCTGTTCCCATCTCGAAAAGTGGGGATTAGCGTACACCTATAATGTCTGCCATTGCCTGCCTTATCTCATGTTGAGAAAAAAGGCTATTGATCCATTCAATGAAAGCTGGTCCGAATGGAAATTTTTCACGGAACTTGCAAAGAAGTTGGGCCTAGGAGATCGATTTCCCTGGAAGTCGGAGGAGGAACTCGTGACCTTCGAACTCGGACCAACGGGATTGACTTTCAAACAGCTTTTGGAAGAAAAACCCGAAGGTGCCTTTTATCAACAAAAACAGTACGGAATGAAAGACGGAAAGTTTACCACTCCCTCCGGAAAGATCGAAATTTACAGTGAAGCCTTAAAGAAGGTTGGTTTTGATCCTCTTCCAACCTATCTCGAACCTCGTAAAAGTCCTTTTAGCTCTCCAGAACTATTAAGAAAATACCCACTGATCCTCTCAACTGGAAATAGAAATCTCTACTTTACCCATGGGCAATTTAGGGAGATAAATTCTTTAAAGGTAAAGAATCCCGAACCGAGGGCTGAGATTGGGCCGAAAACAGCTATTCAATATGGGATTAAAGAAGGCGATGATATTCTCATCGAGACCAATCGAGGAGTTGCTCGGATGAAAGCGCGAGTTGAAGAGAGGGTTTCGGAAGGGGTTGTTCTTGTGCCCCATGGATGGCCTCGAGAATCGAATGCTAATCTATTAACGGATACGGAGTGCCGAGAACCTATTATGGGCTATCCAGATATGAAATCGCTTCTATGTTCCATTTGTAAGGCATAGAAAGAATTAATGGTCGTCGTTCGAAAAGGAGGAGAGTCATGGAAATTAAAAAATTGGGGGTATTAGGATTCGGTCAGATGGGGTCAGGGATTGGCCAGGTGTTTGCCCAATCGGGATACGAAATCATCGCAGTAGATTCCATCAGAGAGATGATTGATAAGGGATTGAAGGGAATTGAAAAGAGACTCGCGGGCCGGGTTGAGAAAGGAAAGCTTTCCCAAGACGAAAAGGATGCTATTTTGGGACGGATTAAAACGAGTCTGAAGATGGAAGATCTTGCCGATTGCGACCTCATCGAAGAAGCCATTCCTGAGGATTTGGAATTGAAAAAGGAGACCTTCGCCCAGTTAGACAAAATCTGTAAAAAAGAAACGATCTTCGGGTCGAATACCTCTGGCCTTTCGGTGACGGATATGGCTGCTGCAACGAAAAGACCAGATAAACTCTTAGGAATGCATTTCCACAATCCCGCTCCTGTCATGCAACTCTTAGAACTTGTTCGAACGATCATGACGAGTGAAGAAACGATCGAGACAGTAAAAAAGTGGGGGGTGACTTTGGGAAAGACGGTAGTTGTTGCACCCGATGTTGGAGGGTTCATCGTCACTAGACTCTTTACACCCTTTTTACTGGGGGCAGTCCGTATGTTGGAAGCAGGGATCGCAACCAGGGATGAAATCGACACGTCCATGAAATTAGCGGTCAATCATCCCATGGGGCCTCTGGAAGTGATCGATTTCATCGGATTGGATACAGAGTTATCCATCGCCGAGACTCTGTATCAGGAGACTAAGGATTCCAAATATGCTCCCCCCCTTCTTCTGAAGAAGATGGCTACCGCAGGATGGCTTGGAAGAAAAACAGGCAAAGGGTTTTATGAGTATAAATGACCACCTTTTTATTAAATAACGCTTCTTTTAGAAATTCGTATTTCGAAGGGCTATCTGGGTTCATCTCTGCAAAAGACATAACACTTCTTTTTTAGCAAAAAACTACGATGCTTATCAGGCCCGATTATATCCCCTGTATATCGAATATGTCGTTAAAAATTATTCGCTTTATGATGAAGGAGGAAAACTAGGTCCGAAGATTGATGAATAAAATGCTGAGGTCGAGGTCCTTGAGGGGATAGCGATGGCATCTTCGGTCACTTGAAATCGTAAGGAATGTCTGGATTAAATACCAGGAGTTCTCTAGAGGCCAAGATCTTCTAAAAAGACTGAAAGGAGAACAAAAATCCGAAATCTATTGGGCTAAAAATCCTCCATCAACCACAATGATGGATCCTGTAATGTAACTGGAGGCAAGGGAAGACAAAAGCAATACTGCTCCGATGATCTCCTCTGGTTTTCCAAACCGCTTCATCGGAATCTGTTTAATTAAACCTTCGTAGACTTTCTCTGAAGTTCTCAGTCCTTCTGTCAACCCTGTCTCCAAGTAGTGTGGGGCAATGGCATTGACGCGAATATGATATTTGGCCCACTCAAGAGCCAGGCTTTTGGTCAAGAGAATGACTCCTCCTTTCGAAGCACAGTAGGCTGGTGCTCGGGAAACACCCGTGATCCCAGCGGTCGTTGAAATATTGATGATACTACCACCCCCGCTTTCTATCATCTGTTTCCCAATATATTTGCAACAAAGGAAGGTACCTTTCAAATTAATTCGAATAATCCTATCCCACTCTTCTACAGATGAGTCTTCAGTGGGTGTAAAGTTCAACTGAGAAATGCCAGCATTATTGACCAATATATCCACTTTTCTGTATTCGGCGAGCACCTTCCTTACCAAATTTTTTACTTCTATTTCATCTGATACGTCCATTCTTATAGGAATGCAATGAGACCCAATCTCCTGAATCTGTTTCGCTGTCTCCTCAGGATAAACGATGTCAGCCAAAACTAAAGAACAACCGTTTTGAGCGAGGCTTAAGGCAATCTCTTTTCCCAGTCCTTGAGCACTGCCCGTGACAATAGCGGTTTTTCCATCAAATCTGAACAATTTCAACGAGTCCATTATACATCCTCCACATTCGATCATCCTTTTGATTTTTCAATATTACTTACCGCTTGAATAACATCGACGCATTTTCTGATGGGTCAACCCGTTGGAAGCTGCGGTCTCTTCAGAACAGATGCTTAACGATTGGCTCTGGAGGTCAGTCAGGTTTCCCCCACCTGGGTAGTCATTGCTTTCATCAAAACTATATGATATTGTATACTAACATATTAACCTGCGATCCGCCGCCTCGCTGATGCTGTGAAAAAGTTCAGGGAACCGGGAGGAGATTTGGGGGATTCGCTTGAGGAGGATGAGATTCGAAACTTCCGAGGACTGTTTCCTCCATGGAAAGACCGACCCAAACGGGCTGCAATTGAGTTTTGACATTGACAAGGAAAGAAAAATCCTCAAATTGACTTTTATCGCAAGTCTAACCTTCCAAGGTAGGGACAGTACTGTTCACGGGGGGAATTATCAGTACCTTATTGGATGAAGCGATGGCGAAATTGATTTATGAATTAGGGTATGAAGTGGTCACGGCTTCTTTAGCAGGCTGCTGAAAAGAGCCATCTACGGTGTTTCCTTTATCCTTCGTCGTTGCAGCGCGCATTCGAATGCGCCTCAGTTCTCAGGATTACGGGGGCATTGCATCTGGGCATTTTTGAGCAGTCTGGCCTAAATCACTTTTTCAGCATTGCGTTAAGAGATCGGTTCAAAAAGCCGACCCCCATCCCCCCACCGCTCAGCATCCACGGGAAAATTACGGAGGTAAGCAAAAGATTAATCAAGGCAAAGGCCACAGAATTTCACTAGGGGACAAAGGTGGTCTAAGGCAAAGAAGGGGAAGGGAAACGTGGAAAAAAGGTAGATGCAGACCATAAAGTTAGTAGATTTAGCAGATTATCAAGGGGGTTGTATTGTGAGTCGAACGATTGTTGACAAAAAGACAGAAACAGTAACCTTTTTCGCCTCTGATGAAGTACAAAGAAAGGCTGAGCGGCCATCCAGCACCATTGGATGCCATGGTTTATCTTCTTGGCGGTGAAACAGAAGTTTCTATTTCGGCTAAGCCGTTTCGCTTAAAAGCTTGGAACAGGGCGAGAGGATGGTAATGTCTGCCAACGATATACGCATTGAAAGCAATAATGAGATTCAAAATGGTTTTGACAATGATACCATCTTGACACACGGGCGGATTAAGACCATCTTCGATAAGAAGAGAGGAGAACGAGATGGGAGATGAATTGTTAAGAGCAGAAAAAGAATATGATCTGAAAAGTCTATCACCTGAGAATTTTGGACAAATCTTGGAGATCCTGCTTCAAAACGGATTTGAGGCGCCACTCTTTGTTGCAGTGATAGCCAGCAATGGTGCTTTTATGATAGGGCGATATGATGAAGATGGCGAAAATCTACGTTGGACTAAGCTTGCAGATAGTAATAGCAGTGAATTAAGACCACCAATCAATATTATGTATGTTGACACTCGTGGTGAAGCTGCACGGATTGTGATCAAACCAACGGGTGAAAGTGAAATTCAATTACAGTAAAGGAGGTGAATATGAAATGAAAAATTATGATGCGAAAAGGGAAGGGAAGAGGTAAAAGAGATATGTAAGATTTACTGAAGAAGTGTATCGAAATGAAGCGAACGCAAAGAATATGTTCAGGTCTTCGAGGTGCAGAGTCATCAGTAAGTACGTGAGGCTGGAAAGAGATCAAAAAGGATTGGACCAACAAATGATATTGATAAGGACTTTACTGAAATGAAATCCTAAACGAAGATATTATTTATCCTTCTTTAGCTTCCATCGGCCTATTAAGTCAATGACCGAACTCAAAAACCGAGTTCTTTCTGGGTGGCTATTGCTAATACAAACGCATTAAATTCTTTTAAATTCGCACCCCTCACCCTTTCCCATTCCCCAGTGGGGAGAGCGCGGGGTGAGGGGGAACTGAGTCAAATGTCAAAATTGTTTCTGCGTTTGTATTAATACAAACGCATTAAATATTTTGTAGGGAACCCCTTTAGGGTTGCTTAAACAAGGCTCAAGCCTTGCGCTACATGTAAAATGATTTAACGCGTTTGTTTTAGTAAAGAACTGGTTTAGTGATTTTCTGACTAAATGTTCCAAAGTGAGAATGTAATTTGACAGCCTTGAGAGAGGAAGATGATAAGGATTTTGACGAAGAGAGCCTTTAAGCAATCTCTGGAGAAGTTATAAATAGGAGATGTAAATGAGGCCAGCAATTATTGTGGTAGATATGCTCAAGGATGCTTTTAGAAGGAAAGACCTCCCTGCGACCCAGGAATATCTAAAGATTGTGCCGAAGATTAAAAAACTACTTAGCAAAGCCAGAGGAATGCGCATCCCAATCATATTTGCCTGTGATAGCTTTTTAGAAAAAGACTTCATTTTCAAGGGGAAAAAACCATATTGTGTGAGAGGCACAGAGGGGGCTGAAGTTGTCGAAGAGCTAAGACCTAAGAAGAAAGATCAGATTCTTCTTAAAAGGCGCTTCAGTGCGTTTTTCAAGACCGATCTCGATCAGACCCTTCGATCCCTTAGCATCGATACGGTTGTCATCATCGGGATTAACACACACGTTTGTGTTTATGCGACGGCCATGGATTCAGTCTGCAATGATTTCAACACAATTGTTTTAGAGGATTGTTCTGCGTCTCGCAAAAGAGAAGTCCATCAAGGGGCAATCGAAGTTTTAAGGGGATGTGGTTTATTCCCTCTGCTCAGGGTTATGTCCTCCAAGGAATTCTTGAAGGAGGCAGCGAATGGGAAGAGCAAGATTTAATTGCGAGAAGATGGACTTGAGTTGACAGTTTGAGAAGAAAGGTGGTCAAATGCCTCCTGGATTGTAGGCGACAATCGAAACGATGGGAGTACGCATGGTAGATCCGATAGGAATCGCCCTCCAGAGTATACTCTAGCCAGAATGTAACCTTCGATGGTCTATGGTAGGCGAGATAATGACGAGTGGTGGTGCTGACAAGCATGTTTTTCGTGTGCTCTGCATAAGCAATAACTCTTCGGACATCTTCCAATCCGATCCCTCTCTCTTCGAGAAGCATTTCGACTTGAGGATCGACTACTAATACAAACGCAGAAACAATTTTGACATTTGACTCAGCTTCCCCTCACCCCGCGCTCTCACCACTGGGGAATGGGAAAGGGTGAGGGGTGCAAATTTAAAAGAATTTAATGCGTTTGTATTAATTTCATCTTTTGATTGTTTTCCATGGCTCTCAATCTCCGCCATATTTTCGGGAAAATGATATGGTTCCATCGGAAGTGGAGAGATACTCAGAAATCGTCACCTCAAGGATCTTGATCCATAATGAAAGTCCAGAACCTCAGTGCATGCGGGAGGAGCCTTGTCATCGCAATCCTTTTCCCGCAAAAGGTTTCTCTGTTCTCACCAATACCTTCCAAGCTCCTGAAGGACATTGATCCTGTTCTGGTTCAACCCAAAGACGGGCTTTCTTTAGCCTGTAATCGCAGACCGGCGTTATCCCACATCCGCCTCTTTGATATTGCAGAGGAGGCCTTTCCATTGAGGGTATCCCATGATCGGCTCCCTGCACTGACAGTCTGTCAAATAGTTGCAGTTACCCTCTCCCGGCCACCCATGGGGAACGAGAACGACGCCCTCCATGATTCTCTTATCTACATGAGCCTTCATCTTGGCTTTCCCCCGATCCGTTTCAATGATCACGTCGTTTCCGTTTCCTATGCCGTATTCTGCTGCGGTCTTAGGTCCGATCTCAGCCTTTGGAAAAGGTGACTTAAGCTGTAAGGATTTGAGGTTGTGAAGCATGCTCCCGTTAAAATAGAAGTCCCTTGTCCCGGTGGAAAGGATGAGGGGATATTGCTTTCCGAGTTCCGCCCACCGAGGTCCTTGGGGACTCTTAAAGGGTTCCCGGTAGGTTGGTAATGGATCTGCTCCTACCTTTTCGAAGGCTTCGCTGTATATCTCAATCTTACCGGTTGGAGTGGGGAATGTGCCCTTACCGATGGAATATTCTTTTTCCTGATAGAATGCGCCCTCAGGACGTTCCTTCAGCGTTTTGAAGTCGAGCCCGCTTGGCTCCAGTTCAAAGGCCACTACTTCCTCATCTGATTTCCACGGGAATTTTTCCCCAAAACCACATTCTTTGCCGAGATCAGTGTAAACTTCACGAATGGACCTCGACTCGTAGTACCGCTCGATGATCGGCGGTCTCAGCATAAGGTACGGAAGACAATGACAAACGTTGTAATTGTAAGCAAGACCCCAGTATTCGAGTTGGTTCGTGGCGGGTAATACGTAATGGGCAAACTCTGCGGTTTCTGTCATGAACTGCTCGCAAACAACAAGGAGATCTAGTTTTCCAAAGGCCTCCCTTAAAGCATTGGAATCAGGCATGGTGACGAGCGGATTCCCTCCTGCGACAATGAATGCCTTTAGCTTATCAGGGACGCTTTCTGGAACCATGTTCATGACCCCGTAGGGGCTCGTCCTTCCCCAAACTTCGTAGAAAAGCGGGTATTTCTCAGCTCCTATGGGTTTGCCCGGAAAGGGAAGGCTTGCGTCCTTAAGCCTCAATCTCGGGCTGACCACCCATCCTCCCGGAACATTGATATTGCCAGTAAGGACCTGAAGGATGGCCAAGGCTCGGTCGGTCTGGCTGCCGTTTGCACACTGGTCCTGGGTACACGTGCCGTGATAGATACTTGCCCCTCTTGTTTTTGCGAAACGACGGGCAAGGGTTTTGATGTCATTCGCCTTCACCCAGGTTATCTTTTCCGCCCATTCCGGGGTATACGGCTGGATATGAGGGACAAGCCTGTCGAAGCCGTAGGTCCACTTGTCGATGAACTCAGCATCGTAAAGTTTTTCGTTGATGATCACGTTCATCATGGCAAGGGCCAGGGCGCCATCCGTCCCCGGGCGTATCGATAGGTACATCTCCGCTTTGTCGGCGATGGGGATCTTTCTCGGATCAATGACGATCACCTTAGCTCCCTTTTTTAGGTTCTCTTCCATGGCGATGGCCAGAGGGAAGTCTGAAGCCGCCGGATTGTGACCCCATAGAATGTAAAGGCTTGAATCCATCTCTTCCACAGGGTATTTTCCAAATGTGATCTGCCTGGAACGAATTCTCATCCTGTAACAGATGCTTTCAACAGAGAAAAAGTTCGGAGAGCCGAAGGCTGCCTTAAATCGATGGGTGAGAGATACCAGTTCCAGGTTTTCGACCCCTATGGAACCACAGAAGAACGCAACGACGGAGGGACCGAATTTTCCCTTGAGATCATTCAGTCTTGCTGCTATCTTGGAAGTAGCTTGATCCCACGAAATCCTCTTCCATCTTCCGTTCACCTTCTTAAGGGGATATTTCAGTCGGTCGGGGTGATAGAGATGTTCGATCATCGCCTCACCCTTCGGACAAAGCCTTCCCCTATTGAGGGGATGAGATTTTTGTCCTCGTACCTCGACCACCTTCCCATCCCGGACAGTCACCTCCACTCCACAACTATGATAACAGAGGGCGCATCCCGTAAAAACCTTCTTTGTGTTGTCAGTTGGCATTTTTCAAACCTCCTTAGGAAATGAATTGAGAGAGAAAAGGCATTTCCGTCCCGTCCTTTGAGGGCAGGGGTTAGTCATTTGGTCTTGATGAGGGTGGCCATGGCTTCTAAAACTTCATCTATTTCTCCATCCGTATTGAACGCACGCAGACCGATCACCTCCTTTGGGTGTTATTCCTTAAACCGTGATAGATCTCTAAGAAGATCCAATATCGAGTGAACATCTGTTTCTAAGTCAAACCGCTGACCAAATGAATTGTAAAACAGAATTGCTCAATGTCAAACCAAATATTACCTGTTACTACAAATTATTACAATAAATTAACACAACAAGTTGACAAGTGGAAAAGAGTTTGTTAAGGTAACGCGATTCTCAACTTAAATAACGATGGTCGGATAACATGAGAGTTGGTTGTAAGATTTGGCTTGATCATCATGGAAAGGCTTTTGGGGAAGGTCCCTATGAATTTTTAAAACTGGTGGAGAAAACGAACTCCCTCCACAAGGCTTCGCATCGAATGGGAATGGCATATAGCAAAGCTTGTAAATTGATTCAAACCATGGGAAAAAGACTTGGATGTTCCCTACCCAATAAGAGGAACGGCTTCCAGTCAGCTATAAAATGTTTTGATGCATTCAAAGATGCTCTTCTCGTCAAAAAGAAAAGGAGACCGAGCATTAATATTATGGTGAGAAGAAATTCCAGCTCAGAGAAAGAGCTTCTTTTTTGATTAATTTTAAAGAGGAGACATTAATCTAAAAAGAGGAATAATAATAACTGCTTCTTCAAAAAATTAAAAGATTAATGAAATTTCCAACACCTTTAGAAATATTAGATATCATTTATTTTATAAATAAAAAAACAAAATCCTCTTCTAAAAAAAGTTTTCATTTTTTCATTAATCTTTTAATTTTTTAGTTAAGGCTATAATATTCAAAAACTTTTTAGATTAATATGGCTAAAAATGTTTCCTTCTTTTTTAGTCTTAATAAAGAGCCATAGAGTCTTCTTTCTTTTTGAAAGAAAAGATCAACTCTTTGCTCATACTTCCTCCTCATCTTGAAGAAGCCCGACATTAAAGATGTAGACTTGGTTCCCATCTTTGCTAGAGTTCCCAATCTTAAAACCAAGTTCCTTCAATACCTTTTTGAAGCTCTTCTTATCTTCAACATCTTTTCTCCCTTCTGCCTCACAAAAAGAGGTGTACTGCTTATAAGCACCACTAAATTTTAATCTATCCTCTGGATGGCTCGATTTCATAAGCCTCTCAGCCACAAATGCTCTGACAGTATCCACATTGTTTCGATACTCTTGCTTGGCAAAATTCAAAGAGGGAACATCTTTCAGGCTGAAGCCATTCTTCTTTAGGCGGTTGTAGCCTTCCAAGGCCAAGTTAAAGGTCCCCCTGGACTAACTATCAGATCACAGGTTAATATTTGTTAAGAGGAGGGGTTAAAATGATAAGGCCGGAGGGACCTATTGAATGAGGATTCGAAAACCAGGGAGAGTAAACGAGAGAATTTGGTTCTTGGGCAGGGAGGAATCCGGGGTCTATCTTCTGGAGGGAAACAGTGGCTTCATGATCGTGAGCGGAGGCATGAGCTACATCGTTTCTGAGCTATTCCAGCAATTGAAGGAATTTGGCATCGATGAAAATCGGATCAAAAAAATCATTATCCTTCACTCGCACTTCGATCATGTAGGAATTGTTCCTTTCTTGAAGCGTCGTCATCCGAAGATCGAAGTCTATGCCTCAGAAAGGGGTTGGGAGGTCCTTCGGATGGATAAAGCCATCCTGACGATCAATGAGTTCAGCCGAAACGTGTCAAAGAGGATGAAAAAGGAGGAGGTCTATTCCACATACGATTTAGATTGGAGAAATGATGTCAATGGCAAAACCGTCCGGGAGGGTGACCGAATTGATTTAGGAGATCTGGAGGTCTCGATCCTGGAGACTCCAGGTCATTCCTCTTGCTGTATTGCTGCTTATGTTCCCGAGTTTAAGGCTCTGTTTCCTTCAGACGGTGGAGGCATTCCCTTTGATCAGATAATTGTCACCTCTGGAAATTCCAATTACACTAAGTATCAGCAAAGCCTTGAGAAGTTAAAAGATCTTGGAGTGGATTACTACTGTGCCGACCACTATGGATACGTGACAGGAGAGGAAGCCAGGGAATTCATCTTGAAAACGATCGAGATGGCAAAGAAAAACCGCACCCAGATGGAGGAGGTTTATCGCTCCGTTCGAGACATTGATGTCGCGGCCCAGAAACTGATCTCCTCCTTTTATGGAGAAAACCCTTATTACTTTCTCTCTCCTGAAATCTATCTCGATGTGTATCGTCAGATGGTGCGACACATTGCTACAGTGATGGAGGGGAAGGTTTAGGGAATCGTCCAGCCTCTATATCACCGAACTCCGCTTCTTTGTTTTCTTAGACTTCTATTTTTCTCAAGGAGGCCCTGGTCCTCCAGTTAAGTAAGAGGCCAAAAATTTCTAATCCAGCCTACCTTCATTACTTACTGAGATTGATCCAACGAATCTGAGGGGGAGACTCGGCGAATGCTAACTGAATAGACAGCTACTCAATGAAATGTGAATTATTGGCCGAAAGATAACTGCCGCTGATTCAATTTGTCTCTTTTGTGGGTCGATGAGGAGGGCAAGGTGAATTTGTCCTAAAGGGTTACAAAATTGTCAATTCGACCATAGCCTCAAAGGGAAATCTCTGTAATCTCAAACTCTTATATTTGGCATATATTATGCTTTTTGGAGAGTAGGCGATCAATCTTGCCCAGCACATTTCCCGCCTCTTTTCAAAACACCTTCGGGGTGGATTAGGGACCCCCCCCGATGATACGTCCTAGGGTGAACATATTCGTATGGTGGCTTATGAATTATTCTCGTATGATAAAAAAAATTGATATAATTTTATTGGGATTTTACCAGAGAGAAGAAAGGATCCAAAGAGAATAACAAAGGAATCAGTTTTGAATTGGGGGAGGATGGTTATAGGTAGTAATACGCGTGATAAAAAAATCTTTTTCAAGAGTGTAACAGTGGATGATATAATAGGTGAAACTTTGGATGCTAATTTGTTTTTCAGCGATCATTAGAAAGAAAATCAATATTCAATCATTAAATCTTAGTCTTCAAAAGTTAATAGTGAAAAAGGTAAGGCAAGACTGTCTGTAACCCGACCCTTCCTTTTAGTGGCATAAAAATATCTTAGCTCAGTCTTCTGTAATCCATTTAGAAATCATCCGGATGAGCTTCTTCTTTTGGTCATCGTTTAGATTGCTTTAAAAATTAAGTGTGAGATCGAAGCCACGGTTGATTCGCTCCAACTCATTTCTAAGGAGTCCTTGAAGCATGCAGGACATCTTTTGGGTATCAGGGTTTTCTTTCATCCCTTCCTCCTTGATCCTTGTGGCAGCCTCCTCCTTTCCGCTTTGGCCTTCTAGGAAATTCCTCCGCATATCCATCTTGAGCCGCTCTAGCTGAACTTTCTGGTTTTCGTTAGGGTCAAGTTTCCCCACGTTTTTATTAATCATGCTGATAAAGAGCTTTTCAGATTGATCTCCGTTGACAAACCCTCGCATGACAGGATATGAATAGGTCGAATCAGGCAGCTGGGGGTTCCGCGAAAACTGACAGAAATATTTTGCGTGTGTCGATGACCGGAAGGGATCTGGATGTGGGACAGAACTTGGGCTGGATCTTTTTTGCATGGGTAGCGACCGCGGCACTGGCTGCCGCCGATGTATTCATTAAGCTCGCAGCGGGCACGGTCTCCAACAGCGTGGGAGTTTTAGTTTACGGAGGTTGCACTTTCTCCATGGGACTGGCGTGGTTCCTGTGACAGAGAATCAATGGCGTGGCACAACACGTCTAACCCTCTGGAATCCTCTCATCCGTTGGGGTTGGGGTCTCTTTCTGCCTCGTTACAGTCGGCCTTTACGCCACTTTTGAAGCGGGGGCACCGATCTCGCTGGCATCCCTCCTGATCCGGCTCGGAGGTCTGCTGATCGCCAGCGCGGTGGGTCTTCTCTTCTGGGATGAGCCTCTTACGCTCCGGTATGCCCTTGGGGTAGCACTTGTATGCGGGGGTGTTTATTTAATAGAGGCCCGGAAGAACATGAATCAAAAATTGAACCCTCAGAGGGTCATTGAACGAAAGTGCATGGCGTGCGGGCTCTGCACGAAGGTCTGCCCTAGTTTCGTACTCGCCATTGCAGCAGAGGAACTAAGCAGTGTATAGGGTAACGTGAAACCGCCTTTTTAAAATTGCGGATTAGGATATCGCCGGGGTTGGAATATCTGCTATAAATCCTCTGTTTTTCGACTTCTGAAAGTGTTTCAATTCGATTCTCATATATTGAATCCCCATGCATGAATGTTTCAACCGGAAATCTTTGATCATAGAAGTGCGCTTCGATTGAAGAGCAGTAGATGTTATCCACGGTCCTTACACAGGTGACGTTGGAAATCTTTCCTTTTCTCCGCCCAATGTCCGTTCTCTTTTTCCGCACCTTCGTATAATTCTCTCATATACTCACACAGATGTAGCTTCTGAAAGACTTGATCTTCAGGGTTATAAATGGTCAGCCCTACAGGTTTTTGGTCATCCGTTTTTGATTGATCGTCTTGCTTCATGATAAAAATCGCCTATCTCTCACCCTTCTTTTTCCCAATAAAGCAGTTTCTTGATCCTTTCTAACAGGGCTGATCGGACATTCATGTTCTTGATCTCGGTCACTTCTTTCCACTCTTTCCAATCTCCCAGCAGATCATAATAGAGATTGGCACAGGCCCTTTGATAAAAAACTTTTGAATTGGGATCCACTTTTTCAACGCACGTCTGAAGTTCTTCCAAAATACGATCTCTCTCCTTTTCATCTTCGACATGAAACATAAGAACCTTAGTCGGCTTCGTGGGTAGGTTCGATCCAAATTTTCCTTTTGCATAGTGATCTCCAAGGAAATTTTCTTCATATTCTCTTAGAACCTCCAAGCACTCTTCTTGATCCTTCAGAACAGCTACCACCTTCCAGCAGTGATAAGCCTCCTTCAATTCAATCTCCTCTTTCCCGGCCTTCAATTGTTGATAGAGGTTGGTGATACAAGGGACACACCGTCCGTAAATATCTCCCTTCGTGACTTTAAGCTTCGGATCGCTCTCAAAACTGACCCAATTATCCCTGGAATCTCTCCAGACCCTCTTATCCAAAAAGATTTTCTTCATCCTGCTTTCCTCAATGGCTTGATTTTTTAACTTGATGCCCTTTATAAATTATCATACCATAACTCAAAACAGAACCCAATGGAGGGATAAAATTGAGACAAAAAACGATTGTTCTTGTTTCAACGTTAGACACGAAAGAGTCGGAGGGAGCTTTTTTAAAAGGGCTTATTCAAGAAAGAGGCCATCGTGTCATTCTTCTGGACACGAACACTGGAGGTGAGCCCTCCATTTCCCCCGACATTTCTGCAAAAGAGGTGGCGAAAGCCGTAGGGTGGAATATTGAAGAGATCAGAAAGATGAAGGATACAGAAAAAGCCTCTTCAATTATGATTCAAGGCGCCATCAAAAAAGTCAAAACTCTTTTAGAAAAAACGGAACTTGACGGAATCATTTCTTTCGGAGGAGCAAGCAATACAGCGATTGCCACCGCGATCATGAAATCTCTACCCTTTGGGATCCCCAAAGTCATGCTCTCCAGCACAGCCGCCATGCCTGCTTATGCAGGAAGTTATTTTGGTACCAAAGACATCGCCATGATTCATTCGGTGGTAGATATTTCGGGATTGAACCCCCTCGTAGAAGATGTGTTGATAAGGGCTGCCGGGGCAATCTGTGGAATGGCGGAGATGAGGGAAAGTCCTCAATCCCTGGCCAAACCATCTCAGGATAAAAACTTGATTGCCTTGACGGAGTTCAAGTTTTCAGAGGAATGCTGTTCCCATATTAGGCATCATTTAGAAGAAAAAGGCTTTGAGGTGATTCCTTTCCATGCTCAGGGCACGGGTGACAGGGCTATGGAGGAATTGATCGGAGATGGGCTCTTTCAAGGTGTCGTGGACATTGTTCCCGCAGGAGTGGGAGAAGAGCTTCTGGGAGGGAATCGGGCTGCAGGACCGAATCGTTTGGAAAGTGCTGGAGAAAAAGGGATCCCCCAGCTCATTACCCCTTGCGGATTTGATATGCTCAGTTGCGGCCCATTAGGGAGAGGCGATCGAGGAGATCCTCTTTGGGTATCAAAGGGCATCAAGAACCGAAAACTCTTCATTCCTGATGCGTTTAGAGTTCAAGCCCGAACCAATGTTCAAGAATTGATAGAGATTGCAAGAGAGGTGGCAAAAAAATTAAATCGATCAAAGGGACCTGTGGTCGTTCTCATTCCATTAAGGGGATGGTCTTCTCTCGACAAGGAAGGAATGCCTCTCTACGATCCAGCAGCAGATCAGGCTTTCCTTGATGAATTGAGAATTCATCTTACCAAAACGATCTCTCTTATTGAGCTCGACCTTCACCTCAATACCCGTGAATTTGCCGAGGAAGCTGTGAATCAGTTCATGAAGCTTTACAAAACGAGAAAATCTTTATGAAGTGGCCACGGCACTGGGCAGGACCAATTTCCCCTTTAACTCATTCACCATCTTTAGAAAGGCTTGGCTGGGAGGCGAAAGAGATTTTTCACTATGGTAAATGATATCGGTAAAGAAAATAATGTTTCCCTCTTCGATGGTAATGACTTTTAAGGTTCCCTTCTCCAACTCCTCCTTGATATCCGGTTCAAACATGAAAGACACCCCTTTGTTCTGTTTCACATAGCCCACAATAAAATCCAGACTGCTTGCCTCAATAATCACCGATGGCCAAATCCCGTATTCCTGAAATTTTCTCAGAATGGCTGCTCTCGAACCAGACCCCTTCTCCCTCAGAATTACCGGTTCACCATTCAATTCTCTCAGGGAGACGCTCCTTCGTTGTGAAAATCTGTGTCTGGGCGAGACCACCAGAACGAATTCGACGGTCCCGAAAAAGATGGATTTGATTTTTCGGTCAAGGTTCAACTGGGAGATAAGGGCAAGTTCATTCTTCTTCTCAAGGACGCTCTTCGCCATATCCTCAGAGTTCCCTTCATCCAAAATCACTTTGATACGCGGGAATCTCCCCTGAAATTCGGAGAGCAACGAAGGCATGATGTAACGAGCATAATTTTTCGTTGTCCCAATTTGAAGCGTCCCCCTCATCAATTTCTTGAAGTCCCTCATTTTCTCATTTGCATCAGATACGAGATCGAAAATCTTCTCTGCATACTGGTAGAGGAGCTCTCCTGCTTCGGTCAACTGTATCTTTTTCCCTACTTGTTGAATCAGTTTCAAATTCAACGACCTTTCCAAGGATTTGACCTGGATGGTGACGGCAGGCTGGGTCACATTCAACTCTTCTGCTGCGCGAGTAAAACCTTTTCTCTTAATAACTAAATAAAATGCTTCCAACTGTCTGAGATTCAGAAAATCCTCCAATTTCCTGTAGTAATAGATCAACCCGATTTAACTACATCATTATTCTTGTGCATAGGATTCACAAGACTGACCAATCCAAACTATTTGAAATGAATACCATTTATGATTTATTATAAGAATTTCTTATGCCATTATAAAAATAATTATATTGACTTGTCAATAAAAAGAATTATAGTTTCTTAACATCCTACCTTTTTAACTATAGAAAACCATCTTTAGGAAAGGAGAAAAATTATGCCCCAATATGACGGCATTATCATTGGCGGTGGGCCAAATGGACTCACTTTGGCCTGTTACTTAGCCAAGACAGGACTGAAGGTCATCATTTTAGAAAAAAGATACGAAATGGGAGGAGGTCTCTGTTCGGAGATGGTCACCATTCCAGGCTTCATACACAACACCCATGCGATTTACCATCCCATGGTGGATTATGCCCCGGTATTCCCTGATCTGGACCTGGATAAAACTTATGATCTCCAATATATTCATCCGGATCTGGTCATGGCGATGCCTTTCGCAGATGGCCGTAGCCTTTGCATCTATTCGGATGTGGAAAAAACATGTGCTTCATTTGCTCAATTCTCTAAGAAAGATGCCGATGCCTATCGGGACACCTATAAACGGTTTAAGGAATATGTAGATGCCTTCTTAGGACCTGCTACGTACGATATGGCCAAACCAGCCATTGAGCAGGTGATCAAACTTCACTCCAAACCTTTGGGGCAAGAGATCAGCGCACTCTCCGAAAAGAAACCGATCGATATCATCCATGGGATTTTTGAAAATAACCAAGTCAGGACGTTGATGCTCTACGTCACCTGTATGTGGGGATTGGATTACGATTTGGAAGGACTGGGGTATCTCGTCCCGTTGATGGTCAACCGAGCGGCAAACTACCGTCTCTGTGTGGGTGGTTCCCATCATATGGCCAACTTGATGTCCAAATTTCTTTATCGTCATGGTGGAATGATCTTAGGAAGTCAGATCATCAAGAGAATCATCGTAGAGAACGGAACGGCAAAAGGGGTTGAATTAGATGATGGAACGGTTTACACGGCCACCAAGTTTGTTGCTTCGAGTATCGACCCCTATCAAACGTTTCTCAAGTATATCGGGGAGAAGGACCTCCCAAAAGATCTTGTTACGCGGACGAAGGATTGGAAATGGGAGAAGTGGTCACTCTTTGATGTTCACCTAGCCCTCTTCAACGTACCCCAATTTGTCGCCGCGGCTTCGAACCCCGATCTAAATAAAGCCTTTATTTATGTTCTCGGGTTTGAGACGGAAGAGAATCTGATCGATCATTTTAAAGCCTTAAAAAATGGAGAACTCAAGCCATCCGGATTCAACTGCTGTTTTCCAACTATTTTCGATCCCTCAGAAGCACCTTCTGGGAGACACACCGGTTTAATATCGGAACATGCACCTTACCGTCTAAAGGACGGAGGCCCTAATCAATGGTATAAGATCCGTCATGAACATGCCAGACAGAATATCGAGACCCTTAGGAAGTATGCGCCGAACATGACGGATGATAACATCCTCTGGACCTATATTGCCTCACCACTTGATATCGAAAATAAATTTGCAGACATGGTGGAAGGGTCTATTAAGCAGGGAGGGTACTATCCTCTTCAGATGGGATACTTGAGACCGAACGAACTCTGCTCTCAATATGGCACGCCTATCAAAAATCTTTACATTTGTGGGGCCTCCACATTCCCCGGGGGTTTGGTGACCTATGGCGCAGGTTATAACGCTGCCAACCGAATCGCTCAAGACCTGGGGGTCCCTAAATGGTGGAAAGAGCCTGAGATTGTCACCAAGGCGAAAGCAAACGGTCTGCTATAGGAGGTTCATCATGAAAGTTAATTCGACAGGTTTGGGCCAAACAACCATGGTTGCGGCATTTACTCAACTCTTCAAAGACCCAGACGGAGCGAAGACTCTGAAACTAAAGATCGAATCTTCAGAACCTATCCACTGGGTCATCACTGCCACCCTGGAGGGACCGGACTTGAGGAACTTCATCAAGCTCCTCTTTAAACCCTCCATCCTTTACTACGCCATTTCATTGATGCTGAAGAAGAAATAGAAAAGGAGGAAATCTCATGCCAGATACAAGTTATGATGTCATTATTGTTGGTGGGGGACACCACGGAACGATCATTGCCTGCTATTTGCAAAATGCAGGCCTCAAGACTGTGATATTCGAACGTCAACACGAATTAGGTGGAGGGGCTTGCGGCGAAGAACTTCCCTTGCCCGGCTTTATTCAAAATACGTGTGCGCACTTCACTCGATTCTGGACCCATCCCGCTTATACCGATTTTAACCTGAGGGAATATGGTCTGAAATATATATTCCCAGAGCAGAACGAAGGGATGGTCTATCCAGACGGCACTTGCTTTGTCGGCTATTCCGCATTTCGCGTGGACCCTGTCACAGGGAAAGAAGCCTATTCCGAGGAAAATGTCAAGAAGACCTATAATGAGATCGCCCGCTTCTCAAAAGCGGACGCAGAGACTTATCTCGAACTCCTGGGAAAGTATCAGAGGAAGTGGAGAGCTGCTTTTCGAGAATATCGTTATAGTCCTCCCACACCATGGGGGGTCAAGAATGCCCTTGAAAAGCTCTGCGACGACCCTGTTGATGGATTAGATCCCGTTTACCAATTCATGACAGGTACCCAGATCGCCAAAGACCTTTTTGAAAGCCCAGAGCTACAGTGCCTATTCATGAGGGCCATTGAAACCTCCACCGGCTGTTTTCCCGGAGATGTCATTGGCCTCTATGTTTTTGTCCATGTGATCGGCCTGACGCTTTCCATGGAATCGGCTTCTATCGTTTATGGCGGAACCCATACCATTACGCATGCTCTTCAGAGGGCCTTCAGTGCCATGGGAGGAGAGTTCTGTGTAGAAACAGAAGTAGATAAGGTCATCGTTGAAAACGGAAGAGCAAAAGGGGTCAAACTTGCAAATGGAATAGAGGTTGAAGCCAAGCAGTTTGTGGTGAGTGATTTAGGCGTCCCCCAAACGATATTTAGGCTCCTGGGAGAAAATTATGTTACTCCAAAAGTGGCCAGACGTATAAGAAACATTCGTTATGACCGCGCCCAGATTTACTGGGGAAATATGGCCATGCATGAACTTCCGAAATATAAAGCCGCCTCCTTAAATCCAGATATAGGCCTTCAGCCACGGCTCTATATGGGGGAGAAAGACCCGGAATACCTCTCCTGGAAATATCAGGCAGACATCTTTACGAAAGGATTTCCTGAAAAGTGGTATATCCTCGCTGCACCGGACAGCATCTGGGACAAAACACGTTCACCGGAGGGGAAACACACCATTCTGTTAGAAGAATTTGCGCCCCCTTTGCACCTCTTTACGGAGAGACAGTGGCTCAAGATGAAAAAAGAGGTGGAGGACTTGATGTTGAAACAATGGCAGATCTACGCTCCCAACATGACTCGTGACAATGTGATCGAGGCCTTCATCACCACGCCTTATGATACAAACATGAGACATCCGGATATGATTGAGGGCGGATGGGTGGAGGGCGCCATGGATGCCTCCCAGAACGACCGGTTCAGACCTATTCCAGATCTCTCGAGTTATCGAATTCCTTTCCTCAAGAATATGTATATCTGTTCCTCCAACATGCATTCCGGAGGGGGTATCGCTCGAGGATCCAGTTATAACTGTTTCAAGGTTATCGTAGATGACTTTAAGTTAGAGAAGATTTGGGAGAAGAAAGGAAGAGCCTGGTAAAGAATAGCCAAATATCGAGCGCCAATAACCAAATAATTACCGAGTCTCAATGACCCAAACTGAACCTAACTTTCCCTCAGGTTTCATTTGGAAATTGGGGATTGGAGCTTATTTGGAATTTGATCAGTGGAATTTTTGAATAAGTTAGCTTGCGGGGCTAGGCTTCAGGCCCGCAACAAGCTTATCGAGAAGGGGAGGAATCATGAGACTGAAACATAAAGTGGCAATCGTGACAGGAGCTGCCAAGGGCCTGGGAAGGGAATTCGCCGTTGGAATGGCAAAAGAGGGAGCCAAGATCATGGCCGTCACCCGGAAGGATATTGCCAATCTTCAAAAAACTGTAAAAGAGATTGAGGCAATGGGCGGCGTGGCTAAGGCCCACCAGGCTGATGTCGCTATTGAAAAGGATGCCCTCAAGATGGCAGAGGAAACAATAAAGGTCTTTGGCAAAATTGACATCTTGGTCAATTGCGCAGCCATCTACGATGGGTTGGTTCGAAAATCCTTCACAGAGGTGGATCCAAACGAATGGGACCAAGTAATGGCTGTAAATGTAAAAGGCCCTTGGCTTTGTACAAGGGCTGTCTTCCCTTACATGAAGCAACAAGGGCAAGGGAAGATTGTCAACCTTTCTTCTGAAGTCTTCTTCACGGGGTCTCAGGGTTTCATCCACTATGTGGCCTCGAAAGGAGGAGTGATCGGATTGACACGGGCCCTTGCGATTGAATTAGGACCTCATAATATCAATATCAATGCCGTGGCACCAGGATTTACAGATACCGAGGCAAGCCGCCATCTTGCCGATGTGACGAAATACGATGTCAGCAAAACACCCTTGAAGCGACTCGAACAACCCAATGATCTTCTCGGGGCAGTTCTCTTTCTTGCATCGGATGAAAGCGATTTCATTACCGGCCAGACCCTATTGGTGGATGGTGGAAGGGCCATGCATTAAACCTTTTTAGTCATCATTGTGTTGTCAGCAGGGCGGCTTTCAACTCGATAGGATGGAACGGGCATTGCAAACTGTTTTTTGAACATTACAGACATAGATGCAGCCTCCGCTGCTAAAAATTTTCTCGATACTATTTCTCGACATGGAATCTCTGCCTATCCCAAGGAACCGTGTGGGAAAGGATGCTTTCCTTAAAGTCCCTTTTGAGTAGAGATTTATACCGGCAGGAGGCCTTAGAACATGCACGAGATAAATTTCATCGTAAACGGAACTCCTCGAAGGGTTATTGTGGATTCACAAAAAAGTTTATTAAAAGTCATTAGGGAAGACTTAAAATTAACCGGGACCAAAGATGGTTGCTCTGCTGGTCATTGTGGAACCTGTGCTGTACTGATGGAGGGTGAAGTGGTCCTTTCCTGTAGGGTTCCTGTGGCCAAAGCTCAGGGCAAAGAGGTCACGACCATCGAGGGTATTGGCACCTTCAAAAATCCTCATCCTCTTCAATTAGCCTTTGCAAAAACAGGAGCTATCCAGTGCGGCTTTTGTACGCCAGGGATGATCGTTCGAGCCAAGTCGATTTTGGACAAAAATCTGGACCCCTCAAGGGATGAAATAAAGAAAGCCCTTCAACCTCACATCTGCCGTTGTACCGGTTATCAAAAGATCTTTGAGGCGATTGAACTGGCAGCCTCTTATCTGCGAGGAAAAACAAAATCCATCGAATTAAAAGTGACCGGCAAGGGGACGATT